>DDWC01000142.1 GCA_002345475.1 Firmicutes bacterium UBA2296 | reverse complement strand
CCAGGCGAACGCCCCGCCAGTGCCATGGAAAGCTAATAAACAAGCTTTCCATGGCACTGGCGGGGCGTTCGCCTGGCGGTCCGGGCAAGGTGGCTATAGTGGCCAGTGGACTCATGGGAACAATAAACGGTAGCGCCGTTGCCAACGTTGTTACAACTGGTACATTCACCATACCTCTGATGAAGAATGTTGGTTACAAATCTCATTTCGCCGGCGCCGTGGAAGCCGTATCTTCGACCGGCGGCCAGATCATGCCCCCCGTGATGGGCGCTGCTGCCTTCGTCATGGCTGAGTTCCTGGGCGTGCGATATAGCACCATAATGATCGCGGCCATCCTGCCAGCCATGCTCTACTATCTTGCCGTCTTTTTTATGGTTCATCTGGAGGCACTGAAGACCGGCCTCAAAGGGTTACCCAGGGAAATGCTCCCTAACGCCTGGGAAATCACCAAGGCTAAAGGGCACCTCATTATTCCCATTGTGGTCATCGTCCGTCTCCTGATTTCGGGCAGAACACCCCTCTACTCGGCATTTTATGGGATAATATGGACTATCGGCTGCAGCTGGCTGCGCAAAGAAACCCGTCTCACTCCTCGCGGTCTGATCAAGGCCATGGAGGGCGGCGCGAGAGGTGCGGTGGGTGTCGGCATGGCCTGTGCGGTTGTTGGTATTATTATCGGCATTACCAGCCTGACTGGCCTTGGTCTGGTAATTGGCGACAACATCATCAAGCTGGCGGGTGGCAATCTGTTCCTGACTTTGCTTCTTTCCATGGTGGTGAGTATCATCCTGGGCATGGGATTACCGTCCACCGCTTGTTACATAGTGGGCGCCACTATTATAGCTCCTGCTCTGACTAAGCTTGGGGTGCCTGCTCTGGCTGCTCACATGTTCGTGTACTATTTTGCCTGCCTGTCCAACGTCACTCCACCTGTAGCTCTGGCCGCCTACGCCGGTGCCGGCATAGCGAAGGCCAGCCCGGCCAAGGTTGGCTGGACTGCGTTCCGGCTGGCTCTGGCAGGGTTTATAATCCCCTTTATTTTTGTGTATCACCCGGTGCTACTCTTTATCGGAGGCACGCCAGCGGAGATTGTTCTGGCCGTGATAACTAGTGTAATTGGCGTTTTGGCCCTGGGTTGCTCGCTGCAAAACTACATGTTTGTGCGAACCAATATCGTGCAAAGACTCGCCCTCTTTGGTGCGGCGCTGGTCCTCTTGTTGCCCGGTGCCCAGACTGACATAATCGGGTTGCTAGTCCTGGCAGGTGTTGCTGTGTGGCAAAAACGCGGGCAGAAGTTAGTGGCTGCCACCGCAGACTAGGATAGAGCCCGTGAAGGCGCTTCTGGCAGTAATCCTGGGGCTGGGTGGAACGGTGGCAGGGTTTATAGCGGGAGCCCTGGCCGGCATGGACATCTTCGGCAACTATTTTGTCCGCGCCACGTTCTTTGGCGTGCGCGGGTACGAGGCCGGCTTCTGGTACGGAGGTATATCCGGCGGACTAATCGGGCTGGTGCTCGGCCTGTTGCTTTACTGTACGGTAAGGCGTCGGCAGAAGGACACTCATAATAAGGATTAACTCGATAAGAAACAGCCCCGACCAGGCGCAGCATCGCGCATGGTCGGGGTTGTTGTCAGTCATAGCTATTGGGCCAGGTACTTGTCAAAAATCTCCTTCACCTTTTCCTTGCTACAGGCACCTTCGTGTACCTTTTCTCCGTCAAGGAAATAGGTGGGCACATAGTAATAGTCGTGGGCGTTACATATGTCTGGGTTGAGTTTTTCATTAATCATATCAACCTTGATGGTGGCATATATGGGATTTTCGGCAATCAGCTCATCCATCCACTTGAACACCTGTTTGCAATATGGACATGTCTCCAGAATAAACAGCTTGAGATCTGGTTTCACTTTATAGCCCCCTGTCTGTCGATAATGCTCCCTCATAAATATCATATCACAGTTTTCGTTTGCCGGTCTTACACATGTCACCGTCATTAAGGTGTTGCGCTTGCGATAAGTTTGCTCAGGTTATTTTTCTGCATTCCCCTACAACACGCAGGACATTATTCGTAAGTACAGAATAGCACAGTGAAGGCATAAGACCGGCAGCAAGACGACAGCTGCCGGTCTTATGCCTGGCTAAACTAAAGGCCACGGAATGAACATAATATGTGAGCATCAGTCAGAGTTTTTGTGCACAATTACGGGTGGAAAGGGGAAGAATGAGTTGAAGCGAAATAGACTGATGTTGATGATTATTGTGACCGCGCTGATTGCGTTTATCGGTGGGCAGGCGTTTGGTTCGATGTATGGCTTTTTCGCCGGGTATCCTGTGGTCCGCATAGAGGTAGACGGAAAAGAAGTCAAGGGGGACGTGCCGGGCGTTCTGCTCAGCAACAGGGTCATGGTGCCCATCCGGTTTGTTTCAGAAGCACTGGGAGCCGAGGTGGGGTGGGATCAGAACAGGTTGGCAGTGGTGATTTCTACAGCGCCTGTAGTCCTTGACCCACCAGAGGACCCAGACCCGGGGCCCGAACCTGACCCACCGACGGGTACGCTCAGGGTTGGCATGCTGTCGGCCAGTGGAGACATTCGCGATGATCCATTTGAGAGCAATGTCTGGGCAGGGCTTCAGAGGTCAATGGACGATTTTGGGGTTACTGCGAGCTACATGGCGCCGACTATCTCTGGCCCAGAGAACCTCCTTGAGGCCATCGACAAACTAATCGCGGCTGGGTCAGCGCTCATCGTAGCGCCCGGCTGGTATTATGGTAGTGCCGTTTATGATGCGCAGATACGGCCGATGAGTCCTTATTTTGTGGCTCTCGATTGCTATCCGCATGCCGGGGACTGGATACCTAATCTGGGGGCAAGAACGGTATCGATCTTCTTTGCCGAGCACGAAGCGGGATTTCTGGCCGGCTTGGCCGCCGCCCTGAGGATCAGCGATGGCGAGGCCGGCTTTATCGGAGGTATGGAGCTCCCCGCTGTGCAACGCTTCAATTGGGGGTTTCAGCAAGGACTGGCGTACGCGAATGCGAACTACGGAACCACCGTTGCACTTCAGCCAGAGAACTTCGTATATCAGGGCACTTTTGGTGATGTCGAAGCGGGCGAAGAGTTGGCGTATGCTATGTATGAGCGGGGTGTGGATGTCATCTTCGCAGCGGCTGGACAATTGGGCACCGGAGTCATAGAGGCGGCAAAGCGGCAGACAATGGCCGGAAACAGAGTGTGGATGGTGGGTGTCGATCATGACCAGTTTGCCGAAGGCATTTACGATGATGACGGCAGTTCAGTGGTGCTGACATCAGCAGTCAAGAGACTGGATCAGGCAGCATATGACATGGTTGCCGCCCTGCTCCAAGACAAGTTCCCGGGATCTCAGACCATTGATTACACCGTGAGAGAAGGCGGCGTTGGCCTTCCTGCGCATAATCCCAATCTCAGTTCAGAGGTCATGGCAAAAGTATCCGAGGTCATCGCCAGGATCAAGGATGGCAAGGTGTCCATCAGCCCTGTGCGCGGCAGCCTTCTGCCTTAGGTGAAATAGCGGCGCAGTACGCGCAAGGCGCGAAGGGTGAGCCACTTGCTTTCCTGGTCTGGCTGTTCCAGTGGCACCAGCAGTCTCTCATTAGTATAGGAGTTTTCGTTGCTCCACCTGCCGTGTTCGTTCTGCTTACTGAGCACTACGGACACGGCATCCTGCATTCTTGCGTCGCGGACCCCGAGACGAGTGAGGATATCTAGTATTTCCAGGATGTCGGTCTGGTACATGAGTGGAAAACTCAGTTTGCGCCAGCCGGGTTTGGAAAGTCGGCGCAGGTCGTGACTACGCCGGTAGACATGATGCAGGAGGATATACTCCACAGCAGAATCAATGGTCCTGTTAATTTGTGGGCCGCGCTGATCTTTGGGTATCTCGGCTAGAGCCTTCAGACCCTTGACAACTCCCATGTGGCAGCTGTGCCTGCCCCAGCAGATTTCGAATCGTGAATAAGGCTCATCCTGCGGCACCAGCTCAATACCGTCATTGAATCGCATGTGGGTGGTCAGCCACTCAACGGCTTTTTGGATTCTCGGG
>DDWC01000012.1 GCA_002345475.1 Firmicutes bacterium UBA2296 | reverse complement strand
GCTTAAGCAACTCAGCCACTGTCTCGAGCAGTAATTCAATGTTCACATGGTGTCTCTCCTTTTATCAGAGCCATCCTCGGATGCCTCGCAAAGCAACAGTTTTCTGTATGTCGGTGCCCTTGAGAGGTTGTCACTCGCATAATCCACTTACAGTGTTGACATAATAGTGAACAGAGGTATATGTATAGGATAAATAGTGAAGGTTTACTGCAAATGGTAGTCCTAAGTTCCGCAGGAAGCGAGTATATACGTTAGCACCGAGGGGAAATTGCAGAAGCGGGTGATCATACGTGATCAGACAACGTAGAGCGATTTACGCTGTTTTGGTATGCGCATTCCTGATGGCGCTAGTTTTGCTGAGCCTTACCGAGGGTGGTAATCCGATATCGGTGTTCATGTCCAGCAGCGACATCCCTGCCTACGCAGAACTAATCCCGTTTGTGCAGCAGCCGGTGTATATAACCTATGAGATTCAGGCGGAACCGTTGTTGAGGGCTGGAGCCGCCAAGTCCTTTCGGGTCGACTTCATAAGTACCATAGTCATCGCAGTGGACCGCGATCAGATTGAGGATGTGATTACAGGGTGGGCTAGCCTGCGCAGTGGAGAGTATGAGGTGCGCTTTGATTATAGTCGTTTTAGTGAAGCGGGTTTTGCCCAGGTAATCCTGGCCATGGCCACTGGTCTGGATGCCCAAACGAAGGACTGCGACAATACCATCAGGTTGCTACAGCATTTGTACCGGCAGGGTCGCCTGGCTTCGGGTGGCCTGGACGAAGCACCGGTGGCCATTGTCCCTGATTTCGTTGCGGCGCATTACGCCATCACCGGTCGCAACATTGAGATAGTAGTGCCGACTGAGGGCACTCTTTCCTTTGCTTGCGGTATCATGGGTACGCGCAGCAACGAGTTGCCTCCTGTTGATGCGACCACGCTGATGGCTGCGGGATTTCGGTTACCGGATGGCAGAGCCGCAAGGTCGCTATACCCTGAAGGAGAGGCCTATTCTGCTGCGACCGCTGCGGTCGTAGATCACCGTAGCGCCATGATGGTCGTCGACTCCATTGCGCTATTCCGAAGACAAGTTTTGGGTCGACGCCTTTACTCTCCAGCCAATGGCGCTGAGAACACTGTCACCTACCTGGCTTTTATATTGCTCTTCAGCCTCTGGAGCGGGGCGCTTTATGTCCGGATATCTGATAAGCTTCTGCGAAAACGCCTTTTCATCATTAGCGGACTCCTTCTCCTGTGGATGCTGGTAAGAGTCCTGCGTCTCTTTATGCTGGACGGTAGCATAGACCGCTTCCTGTGGTATCTCTACTACGTGCCTCTGGCCTTTGTCCCGCTTGTGCTGTTCTCCATCGGGCAGTTTTTGACCGGCAACGAGAGCCGTCCGGCGCGTCTCATCAGACGAATAGGGTACCAGGTTTCCCTGATACTTGTGTTGCTTGTACTAAGTAACGACCTCCACCAGATGGCCTTTCACTTCTATCGTGGATTGGAGGGAAACAATTATGACCGTTACTACTCTCACGGCTGGGTGTATTACGCGGTATTTGCCTGGTCGACTCTCCTCCTTATCGCCTTTTTAGTCATGATGTTACAACAGAAGCGGGAGTCGGCGACTGGCAGGGGTGGACCCCTCATATTGATCCATGGGCTTGGCACGATTTACTTCGCGGGTTATGCCGCTGGAGTACCGATTATGCGGGAAACCGAGTTCAGTGTGGTCTACGGAATCTTGTCCCTCCTCTATCTTGAGGTCTGTTTCCGTAACAGACTAATCCCCAACAATACTTCCCTGGGTGCCCTGCTCCGGAATGCTCAGGTGGATCTGCGCATTCTCTCTGAGACGTTGCAGGTGGAGTACAGCAGTAATCAGTCCGGCGAGCTTCCTCATGAAGCCATAAAGACGATTGGAGAACTGGATCCCGATGCCGTTTTCCCAGTCGGCTTCTATACTCCCGGTGATGAGACCATGCTTTACAGTGTACATGGCATTAGCGGGGGCTACGCAGTCTTTGCTCATCACCTTGACGAGGTCTTGCGTTTGCGAGAGCATCTGGCAGAACAGAATGAGAAGATAAGCATGCAAAACAGAATCCTGGTTCGTACACACACGGCAGAGAGTGAGATAGCGGGGCTGAAGGCTTATCAGGACCTTTACTCGCGAGTGAGTCGCGTGCTTGAAGAACGCATTGTCAGGCTGGAGACTGTGGTAACGTCTCTCTCGCTGGAAGAGAGCGCTGTCGATCAGGCGGCCCTGTATAGCCAATTGGCAAAAATAAAGGTCCTGGTGAACTACTGCAAGAGAAGGGGCAACATCGTCCTTCTTGAGGCTGCCGACGAGAATTGCCATACAGAATCATTGGCGCTGTGGTTGCAGGAGGCGCTCTGGGAAGCAGGGAAAGCGGGTGTTGCAGGCCTGGTGTCAGAGAACGATGGGGGAGACATGCCTGCTTCCGTCGCAGCCCTCCTCTATGACGTCTTTGAAGACATATTAGAGTATCTGCTTCGATTTGAGTCCTCAGTTGCCATGGCAAATCTCTCTGCTAACGGTGGCAACATTAGGCTTCGCATGGCCATAGAGGAGGACACTCAGGCGGTACAATCTTATAGAGAATTGCTTCAGACCCGCAGTTTGGCACTGAGCCAGAAGGGGGGCCGATGCGAGATTAGCCTTCAGGACGATGTTATCCTCATTATCATTGAACTGCCATCGGGGGGAAACAGCCATGGTTGAGCTCTACGGTACTACTCTGGCAGTACGCATTTTTCTTTCTGCGGCCCTGATCGTGTCGCTTGCTCTTCAGGCGTTACGTGTCTTCTTGCTTATCGCCCATCAGGAACATAGGGTTCACTGGAGTGTGTTCGCCTTTGAGTTTGCTGTACTTATTTACATGGTTGTGGCCGTCATGCTTGTCAGCATGACATTGCTGCAACGCAACTTCCCCTCAGCCTACTTGCTGGAGCTTCGCTATGTCGCTGTCCTGCCAATTGCCCTGGGTATATGGGTGGCTGCAGCAAGTCGCATTGCAGAACCTCTGCTTTGCTCGTTCTTGTTAATACCGACATTGCCCGTGTGGTCTTTCCCTTTTCTCGCACAGGTGTTCTTTGCAGGAGGGACATATCTTTCCCTCCGTAGCGCTGTGAAACTCGACCAGGAGTGGCTAAAAGTCAAAGACAGCGTATCTCGCCTGTCCATAAGGGAGGCTGTCGACCTTTACCCCGGCGGCATACTCTACGCCAGTGATAAGGGGCGCATACTGATCATTAATCCTGCCATGTCAAAGCTGCTGAACTCACTAGGCATAAATTCAAGGGCAGATGTGCCGGCCCTTTGGGATGATCTACAGAACAGGCAGGACGACTTCAGTGTCAGCGTAAAAGCTCTGGGAGAACAGCTTCTCATTCGTCTCCGCAATGCTGGATCGTGGTTGATTTCGCGACAGAGCGTTGTTCTGGATAAGAAGCAGTACATGCAACTTCTAGCAGTTGATGTCACAGACGAGGATATGCTTAATGTGCAGATAGAAGAAAGCAATCTCGCGCTCGAGCAAACAGGGCGTGAAATCTTAGATGCGATAGGAACAATTGATGAGCTAGAGAAACAGAGGGAAATCCTGCGCATGAAGGCCAGGATTCATGATAGCCTGGGACATCGCCTTTCCATACTGAGTCGGCTACTGGACAGCGGCCAGGACATAATAACCACTATTCGACAGTTGAAGCCTATGCTCACTGATCTCTCGGAGGCGATCAGGGACAGTGCCGATGCTTGTCCTGATCATGTGCTTACATCACTAGTCAACTCCTTTGCTCTCATAGGCACCGTCATTCACCAGAAGAATTCACTACCGGACGACAGGGAAGTGGCCCTGGCTTTTGCCGAGGTAGTCAGGGAGGGTTCCACCAATGCTGTGCGCCATGCGGATGCCAGGAATGTATTTGTGAGCTTCGAGGAGCAGAAAGACGCATTTACTCTAATCCTGCGCAACGATGGTTCCCTGCCTATGGGAGACATAGAAGAGGGGGGCGGGATCACAGGCATGAGGCAGAGGGTCGGAGAGCTGGGCGGGACACTAGCCATTACGGTGTGGCCGCATTTTTCTATTGTCGCGAGAGTTCCCAGGAAGCAAAGGGGTGAGAAGGATGATACGAGTACTGATAGTGGAGGATCAGGTAATAATGAGGGACTCACTCGCCAACCTGATCGACGGGCAACCAGACATGCAGGTGACAGGGACCACAGGTAATGCCGGGCACGCGCTGGTGGCCTGCAAGAGGTTTGCACCAGATCTGGTTCTGATGGATGTTTACACGGAAGGTAACGAAAGTGGCATTGATGCTGCTGTGGTGATAAAGGAGCAATGCCCTGATGTGAAAGTCGTAATCATGACAGGCATGCCCGAAATAACCTATCTGGACAGTGCCAGGAAGGCAGGGGTGGACAGCTTTGTTTATAAAAATATAAGCAGTGATACCCTGCTGGCAACTATCAGAAGTACTATGGCCGGTTATGGCACCTTTCCCAGAGGCACACCCACCGAGCTGCCGGCCAGTCTTGCCTTTACGGACACGGAGATTGCTATCGTCAGGCTTGTCTGTGAGGCCAAAAACCGTAAGGAGATCGCTAGAGAGTTGGCCATGTCTGAAGGCTCAGTCAAGGCCGCCATTACGGAGATTCTGAACAAGACAGGATATGACAGCATTCTAAAATTTGCGGTTTTTGCTGTGTCAAAGGGGTATATTGTACCCAGAATCTGACTTCTCGCCTGCTCTCAGACATGGGCCCACGGGCCCATGTCTTTTTTGCGCAATTTTGGACAGGAGGGCAAGCTGGGGGCCCTCTTTCTGGACCTGTGGTGTGGGAGAGTTACATGGCATAATGCTAGCATAAAAATGGAAAGTCATGACTGTGGTTCTGGGAATATGGAAGGAGGCAAGACTTGTGAAAGGCAGGAGAATTGTAGCTTTACTTCTCATGTTGGTGTTGCTTATGCCCTTGTTGCCGACGTCTACCCTTAAAGGCAGTGCAGCTGACAGAGCGGAAGCGGCTTTTGCGAGCTACTCTGAAGGACTGTCCTATGCGGAGAAAGGCCTGTTGAACGAGCAAAACCAGAGGCCAGGCCTTTTGCGGCTGTGGTTGGATGGAGCAGGTGTTCTCAACGTTCAGTACATGCTGACATCTGAAGCGATGGCAGCGGGATGGTATCTGCGGGACATAAATCTTGCGGTGGTAGAAAAGGGTCCACCCAATAACCCTCTGCAGCATTTCACCTGGCGCAACAAGCAGGGAATACCCATAATAGGTCAGTTTCCATACAAGGTCAGTCTCCCTGCTGGGCAGGCCGCCGAATACACGTTGCAGGCAGGAACCTGGACAGACGGTACGGAGCTGGTTGTGGCTGCCCAGGCATCGCTTGAGAATGACAGTGGGCAGCAACAAGCTGTTTGGGCAGAAGGCATTCGATTCAGCAACAAAGGCCCGTCAGCGCTCTACTTTGTGTTTCAGGCCATGCTCCCCACTGAACCGGTCCCGGTAAGTACGATTACCGTGAGCGGGGCAAACGATCTATCCACAGTCGCTGTGGGTGGGTCGCTCCAGCTACATGCTCTAATCGCTCCACCGAGCGCTACGGAACAGGGCATAAGCTGGTCTGTAGATGATAGCACCGGCAGCGCATCTATTACTGCGAATGGATTATTGACAGGGCTCAGTGCCGGGCTGGTTCTGGTGCGAGCTATGGCTGTAGATGGCTCAGGGGTTGAAGGCACGTTGGAAGTCCATGCAGTTGGGCCTGGGGATGGAACGTATACACTGCCTTATCTGGCTGGTACAAATGGCAAGGTGTTCGACCAGTCCTGTTTT
>DDWC01000199.1 GCA_002345475.1 Firmicutes bacterium UBA2296 | reverse complement strand
GCTGCGCTCCGGCGGATACCTGCTCCGAGGAGGCATCAATATTGGTCATGGCTTCGTTGACATTTTCGGCCATTTGCGCAAAGGCCCGACCTAGTTCACCTATCTCATCCTTCGTATTAATGTCTATGGTTACCGACAGGTCTCCGTCGGCGATCTTCTGTGACGCCGCTACCAGCACATTGATGGGCTTGCGCAAGGTGCTGGATATCCACCAACCCAGCAGAATGGAGAGCACCAGAGCGAAGGCGATAATCATCAGCATCTGGGTTGTGGCACTGGCTGCCAGAGCGTGGTTTGCTTGGGCCGTTGCCGTGGCGCCCTGTATTTTTAATTCCGCCAGGCGCCGCAGGTTTACTTCGAGTTGTGTGCGCACTGTGGTGCCTTCTCCGGTCAATAGGGCCATGGCTGCCGGCTTGTCCCCCGCACGGACCAGCACGGTTATCTCTTTGACGATGTCATCGTAGCGGGCCTTAAGCGCTCTGGATTCTGGTACCAGACGCATGCCCTCCTCTGAGAACAATGTAGTCCCATAGCTGTCGAGGTTGGTGGCGAACTCCTCATTGCGCAATTTGATGCGTTGTTCCTGATCCACAATCTGAGCCTCTGTCTCGGCCAAAAGAATGTCACGGACGTTGCCGCGCATGCGCTGGTAAGACTCCATTATGACAGCAAGTTCGCTGAGAGGAACGGTCATGTACTGATACATGTAGGTGTCGGCCTCTTCAAGAGCCCTCAGATTGAAGATACCTACCGCGCCGACTGCGCCTGCGATAATAGCAACCAGGAGGAAACCGAGAATCAGTTTAGTTCCGATGCGCATGTTGTAATACCATCTCATTTTGTTGTCAGCCTCCGTTTACTTATTGATTTCTTCGAGCTGTTCGATCTCGGCTTCGTTTAGCAGCTTGCGGCAGTCCAGCAGCAGCTTTACTTCGTTGGCCACCTTGCCAATGCCCTTGACGTAACGGTTGGAGAAACCGGTGCTGGCTGCGGGGGGAGCCACGATATCCTGTTCGGGGATAGTGGTGACCTCGGCCACGCTGTCAACTATTAACCCCACCGATACACTGCCTATATCCACCACAATTACGCAGGTGCGGTCGTTATACTCCTTAAGCTCCTTGCGGAAGCGCAGACGCACGTCCATTACCGGGATGATCTTGCCGCGCAGATTGATGATGCCGCGGATGTGTTCCGCCAGTTCCGGCACCTCGGTTATGGGCTGAATGCCAATAATCTCGGTAACATACTTAATGTCTATTCCGTAGGTCTCTTTTCCCACCAGGAAAGTCAGGTACTTGTCCTTCTGTGTGTCTTCGGTCAGATCCAGATCGATGTCCATTACTGCTGTAGTCAACTTATCTTCCTCCCTCATTAAGATGTCCTCCCTTGGCCATCAGTTCGCCCACGTCCATGATCAGGCTTATGCTGCCATCGCCAAGCAACGTACAGCCGGCGATGCCTTTGACCTGCTTGATCAATCCCGGCAGACCCTTAACTACTACCTGCTGCTCGCCGATGATGGAATCCACCAGCACACAGGACTCGCTGCCGTGCTTCTGCACCAGAATCATGATGCCTCCCTTGGCTGGATCCTGATTAGCTCTGACCCGTATGACCGGGACGCAGGCACCGCGCACCATAATGGCTTCTGCGCCGTTTACGTCCTCCATCAGCTCGTCCGGGTTCAGCTCAAAGCACTGAATGATGTCGTCCAGGGGTATGGTATATTTGTCACTGCCCACGCGCACGGTCATGCCGTCCACTATGGCCAGAGTCAAGGGCAGTTTAATGGTGAACGAGGAACCCAGGCCCGGAGTACTGCTGATGCTGAGGCTGCCGCCCATCTCGGTGACATTGCCGCGCACTACGTCAAGTCCCACACCCCGTCCGGACAGCTCAGTGACGCTGTCGGCGGTGGAAAAACCAGGGCGGCAAATCAGCCCGTAAATTTCCTGGTCGGTAAGCTCTGCCTCTGGCGCAACCAGGCCCTTTTCCACCGCTTTGGTCAATATACGCTCCTTATTAAGTCCCTTGCCATCGTCTTTGACTGTTACCAGAACATCGCCTCCCAGGCTCTGGGCCTCCAGAGTTAAGTTGCCAACTTCAGGCTTGTGGTTGGCGATGCGTTCGTTTGCCGGCTCTATGCCGTGGTCGATGGCGTTGCGCACCAGGTGCATCAGGGGATCGGCGAGGGCTTCCACCATGTGCTTGTCAAGCTCCGTGTTTTCACCCTTTATTTCCAGCCGTATTTCCTTGCCGGACTTTTGCGAGGCGTCCCGCACAACGCGGAGCATCTTATTGAAAGTTGAGGAGAGCGAGACCATGCGCAGTCCCATGGAGAGATCCTGCAGCTCCTTAATTATCTTGCGGTGGTGTCGGGCGGCTTTCTTGAAGTTGTCCAGTTCAAGTCCACTGAGGTCAGGATTCTGTGTGACCATAGACTCAGAGATTACCAGCTCACCCACCAGATCCACCAGCATGTCCAGCTTGCTGGTGCTGATGGCAGTCATACTTTGCCGGGCCTTGGAGAGGGCTCGTTCCGCCTTCCTGCTGGAGGGTGTTTCGGCGGTGGCATCCAGGGCCTGGTCAGACTGCTCCTCTGCCGCCTGAGCTTCATCCGTCAGTTCCCTTAGTTCGAGGGAAGCAATAAAGAGAGTTTCTTCCAATAGCTGCCGCAGTTCGCTGGGCGCAAGCTGGGTGATAAAGGTGAGCATAAAGCCGTCAGCGCGGATTTTTTCCACCGCAGCCTCGCCTTCCATAATGTCCTCGGGTATAAAGGAAATCACTGTGCCGTGTTCCTTAAGGTTGTGCACCACGCCGAAGGCGCGGATGTTTTCCATTTCGCAGCCTTCTTCAAAACGCAACCCTATCTGGTAGCGTTTTTCTGGTAAGCCATCGGTGGGCGTCCGGTTGCCCGGAGCAAAGCAGGGAGTTGTGGGGCTGAGCGGGGCGGGAGCAGTCAAGGTTTCCGGCTTAACTCCGGTAAGCTCGGCACAGATGGCTCTCGCCTTTGCAATAAGCAGGCTGCTGTCGCCGTCTGGCTCGTCCCCTAGCTTAAGCTTCTCCGTCTCGGCCTTGATGA
>DDWC01000019.1 GCA_002345475.1 Firmicutes bacterium UBA2296 | reverse complement strand
CCGCCAGTCTACTACCACTATACTTCCGCCTCGCGCGATAACGTGATGGTTGGTTACAATAGTCCCCTCAGAATCGATGGCAAACCCTGTGCCGCCGTAACGTATGCCGTGGGCATCGTCCTCTACCCTCACATGGACCACCGAGGGCATGACTCCCTCCAGCGCAGCTGGCATAGCACGCTCAGCCTGAATCTGACGCACAAAGGGGTACACAATGAAATTGATGAGCAGCGAAACAAGAACCATGAGCGCAAAGGCTGTCGCCATGCGCCGGATCAACCTTTCCCGTGCCAGCTCTCTCTCGGACATCAGCAACTCACGGGCGTCCTCCTGGTGCTCCATTCCGCCACCTCCCCGTTTCATGTCTATTCCATTCTACAGCTTGAGTTTTTCCCGCGCCACAAGTTGTCCCCCTCCACTGGCAAGGCAGATCGTCACTTCGGCTCATGTTGCACGCAGAAAACAGGGATCGCCTCGGCACATGCCATGAGGTGACCCCTGTTATAATCCTGAATATGCCGCAGGAGCTTAACCCTTTTCGTACTTGGGAGCTTCCTTGTACTTAAGCGAGGGTAGCTGCTTTCGGTCATCCTTATGGGTTTCCGGTAATATTACGTTCAAAATCAGTCCAGCGATGGCCCCTAGACCCATTCCGCTCAACCCGAATAATTGCAGTCCACTGATCCCCAGAATAATGATGGTGCTGGCGATGACCAGATTCCTCGTCTCACTCAGATCAACCTGTTTCTCAACAATAGTTCTAATGCCGACGGTGGCAATCATGCCAAAGAGCAGAACCACGACGCCGCCCATTACTGCCACGGGGATTGTGGCGATCAGTTCACCGACCTTGGGGATGAGGCTGAAAAAGAGGACGAAGCCGGCGGCTGCCTGAACCACTACAGGATTAAACACTTTTGTGATTGCCAGCACTCCGACATTCTCGCCGTATGTTGTATTAGGCGGGCCGCCGAGCAGGGCTGCCACAGCAGTGGCGACTCCGTCGCCCAGAATGGTGCGATTCAGCCCCGGATCTTTGACGAAATCCCTCCCGACTGTGCGCCCGATGGTAAGGACATCGCCGAGATGCTCGATTACTGTCACGGCCGCTACTGGGGCAATGATGAGTACGGCCCCAACATGCCAGTTGGCGGGATTCAGCACAGTGGCTCCGGGCGACTCAATCATCTGAGCCAGGTAACCCGGCAGAGAGGGCCACCAGGAGGCCGCCCTCAGTTGGGTGAAGTCGAACATTTCGACTACTCCGGCAAAGTGCAGCGCCAGGGAAATACCGTACCCGCCTATCACGCCCATGAGGATCGGTATAATTTTCAGCAGTCCCTTGCCGAACTGACTGACAACAATGGTTATGATTAACGTGGCCATAGCAACACCAATGTTAGCGCTGGCCATATCGCGGGCTACGGGCGCCAGCCCAAGACCAATGGTCATAATAACGGGACCGACTACGATGGGGGGAAAATACTTATCGATAAATCCGACGCCGGTGTTCTTGATTATCACACTGAGCAACACATAAACAAGTCCCGCGGTAAAACAGCCAAATAGCGCAGCTGCCAGACCGTAATCAGCCATGGCCACCTGGATAGGAACGATAAAGGCAAAAGAAGAACCGAGATAAGCAGGTACTTTGCCGCGCGTGATTAGCTGAAAAATGATAGTACCTAAGGCCGACGTAAACAGCGCAGTCCTGGGATCGAGCCCTGTGAGGATTGGCACCAGAATGGTGGCACCGAACATGGCAAAAACATGCTGGATGCCAAGGGGTATTACTCTGCTCATGGGTAGTTTCTCGTAACCGTTGTTCAAATCTGCACTCCCCTTTCAAAAATTGGAATCAGGTCAAACTGTGTCGTTCCGCAATGCATCGGAAACGCCCGAAAGTTAATGCTCCGCCTGCTCCAGGATGAGCACCTGATTGCCGCCGTCAATCTCGTCGACTTCCACGGCAATANNCGCGCTTTGAGGTGGGAACGTTTTTCCCTACGAAATCTGCCTTAATGGGCAGTTCACGGTGACCGCGATCCACCAGGACTGCCAATTGCACACAACCCGGCCGGCCAAGGTCTACGATGGCATCCAGTGCGGCTCGAATGGTTCGACCCGTGAAGAGAACATCATCTACAAGAATCACTGTCTTGTCCCGCACATCGCAGAGGTCACCATCCGTGGTGACCAGTGGTCTCTCCAGCCTGGTAGCCAGGTCATCCCGGTAGTGTGTCACATCCAATGTGAATACGGTTGGCCCGTCTCCTTCGATACGTTCGATAG
This sequence comes from Firmicutes bacterium UBA2296, assembly GCA_002345475.1. Taxonomy (GTDB): domain Bacteria; phylum Bacillota; class UBA994; order UBA994; family UBA994; genus UBA2296. Next base: position 505 of record DDWC01000019.1, on the reverse strand, counting down.
CTTTCTGCAGGCGGTAAGCCAGAGGTGCCCCCCGCCGCTTGATACCAACCAGGACCAGATCTTCAACCCCTTTGTTCCGTTCAATAATCTCATGGGCAATCCGGGTTAAAGCCCTGTCCATGGCCTTTTGGTCCATTAGCTGAGCCTTGAGACGGTACTCCATTTCTTCCACCCCCATTCGCAAAAAAATACCTTCCCGCCGCAAGGCAGGAAGGTATGATATCCTCTGCTCTACCTTGCCGATCTCACGGGATCGAATTTAAAGGTACCCAGATAACTGTATAGGCTGACACTTGGCTGTGTCAATATGCATTTCGCAATCTTTGCAATGCAGAGGCGAAATCCTCTGGTGGTTCGGCGACAAAGGTCATTAGTTGTCCGCTGCCTGGATGAGCCAGAGTCAGGCGACAGGCATGAAGCATCTGACGCAATGCCCCATGCTCCGGTTTGCCCCCGTAGAGAATGTCACCCAGCAAAGGATGTCCAGTGTGTGCCAGGTGCACCC
>DDWC01000146.1 GCA_002345475.1 Firmicutes bacterium UBA2296 | reverse complement strand
GCGCGTCTGCCAGTTCCGCCACTCGGACAAATATGGTGCCGAAGGTGGGACTTGAACCCACACGAGCGTATAGCTCACTGCGCCCTGAACGCAGCGCGTCTGCCATTCCACCACTTCGGCGTGCCGCATGTATTATATTACTCGCTGCCCCATGCGGTGTCAAGTGCGACCTTAGCGCTGATCAGCGCTGCAATCTGGCCCAAGCTCGCCGGATCACCGATGTAGCCAGAGTAGCCTCTCTGCCATACACCTCGGTGTAGGCGTCGTAGTTAGCCAGCACCTTGACAATGTAGTCCCGCGTCTCTCCGTATGGCACATCGGCCACACCGCCAACCTGTCCATCCCAGCACCCTTCGTCTAGCCAGCCCTGCACCGTAGTGCGACCTGCGTTGTAGGCGGCCAGAGCTGCCGGCAGATTCCCGTCAAACTGGCGTAGCAGGTCGCGCAGGTACCAGGTGCCAAGGATTATGCTGACTTCGGGTTCATAGAGCTGCTCTGGAGTAAACCCCTGCAAGCCTATGGAGGCAGCAATCCATTCGCCTGTGGAAGGCAGAATCTGCATAAGTCCTCTGGCGTCCTTGTGAGACGTGGCGCGGCTTCTGAAGCGGCTTTCGGCCTTTATAACTGCAGCCACCAAGAAGGGATCAAGATTGTGCTGCTCGGAGTATTGGTGAATCAGGTCAGCATAGGGCATAGGGTAGATCATTTCCCACAGAAAAGGGGCGGCCACTACCATCAGCATAGTCACGACAAGCAGGCTTATGAGAAAACGCGTGAACTTAATGGCGCTCACCCGGGCGACGGATGCCACACACAACCTGCCACAGAGTGGCCACCTGTGTCCTGGTCTCTTCTTTGCTGCCATCGGTAACGATGACCTTGTCGGCCCGGCGGATCTTCTCGTGAAGCGGCATCTGAGCCGCGATGCGGGCCTGCGCCTCTTCTCTGGTGAAACCCCGAGCCATGACTCGCTTCAGTTGCTCGTCCGGCCCACAAGCCACCACCCAGACCTCATTCACGGTGTTTTCGATGCCGGCTTCGTAGAGCAAGGGTGCTTCCAGGGCCACTATACAATCGCCCCGGGCGGCATGTTCGGCGAACTTGGCATCGACCTCGTCCTTGATGGCCGGGTGTGTTAAAGCGTCCAAATCGCGGCGTGCCTCGCTGTCGTCGAAAATGATGCGCCCTAGTGCCTTGCGATCGACAGTCCTGTCCTGAGCCAGAATCCCTTCTCCAAAACGCTCAATCACCTTTGCGTAGGCAGGTTTGCCGGGCATGAGAATCTCTTTACCCACCTTGTCCGCGTCAATCACCTCTGCGCCCAGCTCCCTGAGGAAGCCGCAGACTGTGCTCTTGCCAGTTCCGATACCGCCGGTAATACCTACAAAGAAAGCCATACCCAACCCCCTTCCCCGCTAGTTAGTGTCTAGTCTACCATCCTCGGCTGACAACGGCTACATATATGTGTTCCTCGTCCAGCCACAACAATCCGCTCCACTACACCTGCGCAGCCACGACAGGGCTGCCCGGTACGTCCGTACACCAGAAGCTGGTTCTGGAAGGAGCCGGACAAGCCAAGCCCGTCCACATAATCGCTAAAAGTAGTTCCGCGCAGTTTTACCCCGGCCGCCAAAACGTCCCGCAACGCGCTACGCAATCGCTCTACCTCATCTTGAGTGAGGCTATCCGGTGTGCGCAGCGGATGCAATCTCGCCATGAAGAGCGCCTCGTCAGCGTAGATGTTGCCGACTCCGGCTACGAAGGTCTGATCAAGCAGCATCGCTTTCAGCTTTCCGCGGCGTCCCAGAAAGCGGTCCATTATGTATGCGACCGAAAAGTCGTCCTCCAGCGGTTCTGGGCCTAGCTTGTCCAGGCCCGCAACCTGCGCGATCTCCTCGTTGCGGGCAAAGAACCAGAATCCGAACTGGCGAATGTCCGTGTAACGCAGCTGATGCCCACCGGACAGATCCAGCACTATGTGCGTGTGTCTCGGCACGTCCTCCTCACACGTCGCGAAACGCAGCTGACCGGTCATGCGCAGATGAACTACCAGGGTGTACCCATCGCTCAGCCTGAACAGGAGATACTTGCCTCGTCGGACTATGTCGACAAAATGGCGATCCACGGCCAGGGCGGTAAATTGCTCGGCTGAAAGATTACGCAGCAGTTTGGGCATAGAGACATTGACGCCTGTTATTCGCTTGCCAACTAGCGTAGATAGTAGCGACCGTCGCACCGTTTCTACTTCTGGCAACTCAGGCATATAAACACCTGCTCTTCATGTTGTCCTCCTAAACAGGTTTGACGTTGTACCAGTTGTCCCCCACTTTGAGATCAACCACCAGGGGCACATTAAGGGTAAGCGCCTGTTCCATAGTCTGCTTAACCAGAGACTTGAGCTCGTCCAGCTCTGCAGGCGTGGTTTCGAACAACAGCTCATCGTGCACCTGCAATATCATACGCGAGGACATCCTTCGCTCGGACAGCGCTTTGTGGATGCGAACCATTGCCAGCTTAATTAGATCTGCGGCCGTGCCTTGTATGGGGGTGTTCATGGCGGTGCGTTCGGCAAAAGACCGCAATGTGAAATTGCGATTGTTGATGTCCGACAGGTACAGGCGCCGGTGTAGCATAGTGGTGACATATCCCAGCTCTCGCGCCTTCTCTATCGAGGTGTCGATATAGGCCTTTATGCCGCTGTAGCGGGAGAAATAGTTGGCTATATATTCCCTGGCCTCGGCCCTAGGCACACGCAGGTCGCGAGCCAGTCCATAGTCGCTTATGCCGTAGACGATGCCGAAATTTACGGCCTTGGCCCGATCGCGCATTTCCCGGGTGACAGCGCCAAGCGGCACCCCGAAAACCTCCGCCGCGGTGCGGCGGTGAATATCCTCGCCCTTGACAAAGGCTTCGGTGAACAGCCTGTCTCCGGACAGGTGTGCCAGAATACGGAGCTCTATCTGCGAATAGTCGGCGGCTAATAGCATTGTGTACGGGGGCGTAGGCTTGAAGGCGCGCCGAATGAGCCGTCCTTCCTCCAGACGGATGGGGATGTTCTGCAGATTAGGTTCTGTGCTGCTGAGCCTGCCGGTGACGGTGACCGTCTGGTTATAGGTAGTGTGGACTTTACCGTCTACGTCAATAACCTTTTGCAGGCCCTGCAAGTATGTCGACTTAAGTTTAGTCAGCGTGCGATAAAGCAATATCATGCGCACGATCTCGTGGTGCTCAGCCAGGGTCTCCAGCACCTCGGCATCTGTGGAAAAACCGGTCTTGGTCTTCTTTATGACCGGCAGGTTCAGTTTGTCGAAAAGTATACTCGAAAGTTGCTTGGGCGAGCCGATGTTAAATTCTTCCCCCGCCTGCTCGTAAATGTCCGCGATTATGTCCGCCAGTCGTCGGTCGACGTCTGCCTCCATTTCCTTCAGCACAGACACGTCTACCGAAAAGCCAATGCGTTCCATGTCCAGGAGTACTACACCCAGCGGCAACTCCACCTCGCGGTAAAGTTCGAACAGCTCCTTTTCCTTCAGTTCGCGTAAAATCTCGTTCCACAAGGCGGGCAAATGAATTACCGCTTCGCCCTCGCTGCGACAGGTCGCTCCCAGGTACTTCTGCACCATATCCACGAGACTGTAGGACGGGCTACTGGGATCAAGCAAATAGGCGCCAATCTCCAGGTCCTCATAGCCGCTGCCGAGACTTATGCCCCCATCGCAGAGCACCGGTTCCATCTGTTTGGCGTTGCGCACCACAGCTACGGCAGCGGAAGAAGCTGCCCCGGCCAAAGCGCTACAAACAGATTCGTCCCCCAGGTCAAAGGCATAGGCCTTTTTACCGTCTGACACGTACAGCTTGCCAGGCTCGTCTTTGGCCAGCGCCATACCTATATGGGGCGACTGCTGCAGGAGTTCGGCGATGTTTCTGGCCGACTTGGTGTCAACGTCCAGAACCTCAACCGCCACAGCCTCAGACAAGACGGCATCCTGCTCTCCTTCGCCCAGTTTGTCCAGCAGGGATTGCATCTCCAAATCGCGGTACAGCTCTCGCAGCCGCGCCACGTCGGTGTGCAGCGGAGCAAAGTGGTCCACCGGGAAGCCGAGATCCACGTCGGTAACAATAGTCGCCAGTTTCTGACTGAGGAATGCCGATTCCCGGCCCTCCTCCAGCAGGCTACGCAGTCGGGGCTTGCTGACCTTGTCCAGGTTGGCATAGATGCTTTCTAGTGTGCCGAACTCACTCAGCAAAGCCATTGCTGTCTTCTCGCCGACGCCCTTGACCCCTTTTATATTGTCTGAAGGATCACCCATAAGGGCCTTGAGGTCTATCAGTTGAGCCGGGCTCAGACCATACTTGGTGCGAACCGCAGTCTCGTCCATAAGCTCCACGTCAGTAACTCCGCGTCGCGTTAGCATCACCCGGGTTTTTTCGCTTACCAGCTGCAACATATCGCGGTCGCTGGTGACAACCACGCTTTCCATGCCCATGCGCTCCGCTGCCCTGGCCACGGTACCAATTACGTCATCCGCTTCGTGGTCCCTAACCTCAAAAATGCTGATGCCATGTGCGGCTATCAGCTCTTTAATATAGTCCACCTGT
>DDWC01000083.1 GCA_002345475.1 Firmicutes bacterium UBA2296 | reverse complement strand
AGCCTCATTTCAGCGTTTGGGCGTGGCCTCAGATATTGTTCTGGCAGCTATGGGGCCAGATCGTATCGTGTGGTCCTGGTCAGGCAGTGGTATGGGGCTACGCAACATACATGTCCTGGTGCATGACAAGGCGGGGGAGATTCACGACCAGTTTGTCCTTGATCACCCAGATACGGCAGACCGCTATCCATCGCTGCTGACAGAGGTGCCTGACCGCATATATCTAACCTATTACCGCGACAATGCCATGTTTTCTGAGGTATTCTACCGAGGTCTGACCCTCGGCAGCAAGGACTTAAGTGAGCCGCTCAGCCTGGGCAGGGCTTCCCCGGACGCTCCTCGCCCGCAACTGGTAGCGTCCGCGGAGGGCGCCACAATTATCTTTTGGGCACAACCTTTGCGAGTCCCGGGTCGCGGCCAGGGCGCCGCTATCTACACAGGCGAAATAGCACATATGGGCCAGTGGATCCAGGACCTGAGACCCGCCACGCAGATTAGCGGCAGCGTGGTGAGGTTGTCGGTGGACGGAAGCGATCCCCTGGGCCTGATCTGGTTAACTGATATCAGCGGTTCTCTACAGATTGAGTATGCTGTGCAGAGCGCTGCAGGTGAACTCGTCAGAGAAGGGCCCGTCACTCGAGGCTCCGAAAACCGCTTTCTCCCTCGTCTTCACGTTACCGATGTCGGTCGTCTGGTGGTCTATGCCGAATACACCCAGACGTCTCTAATATTGTACGGGGTTGACGATCTTCGGCCGGCAAAGGCGCCGCTCAGCTACTGGCTGGGGCTTGACCAGAATTCGCCGCTTGGTGATGCGGCTTTCAGATACGTTACGCTAATTGGTAGTGCTGTTGGTCTGAGTGTGCTGGCAGGTTTGTCTCTGATATTCGCTGCTCTGGCTGTTTTGGCATTGTCCGTTTTTCTCAAGGGAGACGATCCGTTGTCCCAGTTTCCTGCAACGACCATTATGTTGGCAATACTGGTACTGCTCAAGCGCGCAGGAGGCCTGCTCTATTACGGAGCGGTTCATGTCCCCGGGACGGCAGGCCTGGTTATTCTGGTGGGAAGCGCATTTTTCGCGCTTATGTCGAGCCGGATGATGCGACGACATGTACACGGCGTAGTCTCCCTCGTCTTATGCGGATTTCTCTTCATGGCCGCTGACTTCTTCGCTTCACTTTACGTGGGGGGGCTGTTGCCATGATCATGCAGAAAATCGCCTGGTTTCTCTGGTTTCTCTTTTTCCCAGTGGTAGTCACGATTATTGCTACTCTGGCCAGGCAGCTTTATCCCTGGCAGAACACGATCTCTCCTTTGTGGGCTGAGATTGCCGTTATTGCAGTAGTGGGTTTGATAATTGGCCGCGCCTATGGCGGCAAGCGGCAGTAGGAGGCAGTTTATGAACGATATTCTGTTGGATGTGCAGAACCTCAAGACTTCGTTTCGCGACAAGGACGGTAAGATGGTGCCCGCGGTGGACGGAGTGTCGTTTCATGTCAAACGGGGTGAGACGCTCGGCATCGTGGGAGAGAGTGGATGCGGAAAGAGCGTTACCTCCTTATCCATCATGCGCCTGATTGCCGAACCCCCTGGCCAGGTCAAAGCCGACCACATCCTTTTCGATGGAGTGAACCTGCTTTCACTGGGTAAGGACAAAATGAGGGACATCAGAGGCAATGATATTTCTATGATTTTCCAGGAGCCAATGACCAGCCTGAACCCCGTGTTCACTATCGGGCACCAGATAGCAGAGGCCATTGAACTGCATCAGGGGCTTAGCTCAGAAAAGGCCATGCTGCAGGCGGTGGAGATGCTGCGTAAGGTCGGTATCCCCTCGCCGGAGAAACGGGTCAAGGAATACCCACACCAGCTTTCGGGTGGTATGCGCCAGCGCGTGATGATAGCCATGGCTCTCTGCTGTAACCCCAAGCTGCTCATCGCCGATGAGCCTACCACGGCCCTCGATGTGACAATACAGGCTCAGATACTCGACCTTATTAAAGACTTACGGGACGACATGGGCATGAGTATTATTCTCATCACCCACGATTTGGGGGTAGTGGCCGAGACTGTTGAGAGAATTCTCGTCATGTATGCCGGCAAGGTGGTGGAAGAAGCTTCGACCATAGAGCTCTTCGAAAACCCGAGCCACCCATACACAGAGGGCCTGTTGAGCTCAATACCGCAGCTGGGTGAGCGCAAAGACGAGAGGTTATATGTGATCAAAGGTACAGTACCGCATCCCCTGCATATGCCCAAGGGGTGCCGCTTCAACCCCCGCTGTCCGTACGCCCAGGACAAGTGCCGTGAGGAAGCCCCCGAACTGACAAGGGTGGGGGATGGCCATCAGGTCAGCTGCTGGTTCCCCATAGCCCGCAAGACAGTTGCCGAGGAGGTGAAGTCATGAGTAGCGCCAACAAAGAGATAGGCCAGGTTCTCCTCAATGTTGAGGATCTTGTTAAGTACTTTCCCATTAAGGCCGGCTTCTTTAAGCGAGTGGTCAACCATGTCAAGGCGGTTGATGGAGTAAGCTTCCAGGTGCATAAGGGCGAGACCCTGGGCCTGGTAGGTGAAAGTGGATGCGGCAAAACCACGACGGCCCGTTCAGTGTTGCGCTTGCAGGAACCCACTTCAGGCGTAGTGGAGTTCGAAGGTCGCAACATCCTCAAGCTCAGTCGCGAAGAGATGCGCAGACAACGACGGGACATGCAGATAATATTCCAGGATCCCTATTCTTCGCTTAATCCGCGTCTAACGGTGGGACAGATTATCGGTGAGCCGTTGCTGATTCACGGCATAGCGGACGGCAAGGGCCGCGAGAAACGCGTTCAGGAGTTGCTGGAAGTGGTTGGTCTGGCGTCATACCATTACCGGCGCTACCCTCATGAGTTTAGCGGAGGCCAGCGTCAGCGCATTGGCATAGCCCGCGCTCTGGCACTGAACCCGAAACTCATAGTCTGTGACGAGCCAGTCTCGGCCCTTGACGTTTCAATCCAGTCACAGGTGCTCAACCTCCTTGAGGATCTGCAGGGGGAGTTTGATCTGACATACATGTTCATCGCCCACAACCTTTCGGTCGTGCGTCACATCAGTGATAGGGTGGGCGTTATGTATCTTGGTCGCCTGGCTGAACTGGCTTCATCCCAGGACCTCTATTCAGATCCCTTGCATCCGTACACACAGATATTGCTTTCAGCCATACCTCAACCTAACCCTCGTCGCCAACGCGAGCGCATCGCAGTATCTGGAGACGTGCCCAGTCCCATCGATCCACCGTCGGGCTGCAGGTTCCATACCAGATGTCCCTACGCTGAACCCATCTGTAAGGAAGAAGTTCCCGAGTGGCGCGAAGCCAAGCCTGGACACATGGTAGCCTGCCATATTGTGAAATAGCGCTGTCGTCACGCCAAGGAGAGCCCCTACCCGGTGCGGTGGGGGCTCTCCTTGGCGTATGCCGGGACTCCTGGTTGTCAGCTCTTAGCTCCTGGCAGGGTAAACCGCAATATGCGTGCGTCCATTCCCAGTTTTTCGTTCTTCATGGGTAGTTTCGGCGAGACTGAGGCTCTATTAGCTGCCACCACCAGGAGCCAGGAGTCCGTCGATTGTCCTGGCGCCTGTCGTCTGGCGTCTTACTCGCTTTGGGGCCCGACGACAAGTGACAGGAGACATGCGACAACTCTGCCCGCAAATATGGTGTATAATCTCCTTGTATGTCAACGAGGGAGATGAGTGTAATGTCTGAAGTAATGGTTCATGTGGTAAGGGGCGGCCTGGTAGAGAGCATTCACCGCGGTGATCTGGCAGTAGTTGACTGGCAGGGTCGGCTTCTATATTACGCAGGAGCGCCCAGGGAGAAGATCACTTACCTGCGATCTTCGGCCAAACCTATACAAGCACTTCCTATCGTGGAATCTGGCGCTGCCGATCATTTTGGATTTAGCGATGAGGAACTGGCAGTGATATGCGCTTCTCATAGCGGTGAGACGAGACACGTAGCGGCAGTGAGAAGTGTGCTGGCAAAGATAGGCCTTGCGGAAGAGGCTCTTCAGTGTGGTACTCACTGGCCGCTGGATCTTGCCACGACCCAGGCCATGTTGCGGCGTGGCGAGGGGATTTCAGAGGTTCACTGCAATTGTTCGGGCAAGCACAGCGGCATGCTGGCTTTGTGCCGCTACTACGGCTGGGATATTGCCGATTACACAGCACTTTGGCACCCACTCCAGCAAATGCTGCTCGGCAAAGTGGCCGAGGTGACTACATTGTCCCCCGGAGAAATAGCCATAGGTGTAGACGGCTGCGGAGTTCCTGTGCACGGCATGTCTGTCTTCCACATGGCTCTGGCGTTTGCCCGTCTGGCCAAGCCAGTGGATTTGCCTGAAGCGACCCAGGAGGCCGCGAAGCGAGTGATCAGGGCAATGACGGCTGAGCCCTTTATGGTCGCGGGAACCAACCGTTTTTGCAGCGAACTGATGCGTGTCGGCAGGGGTCAGCTCTTTTCCAAAGGTGGAGCTGAGGGAGTATATTGTGTGGGGATACCGTCGCAGGGCCTCGGTATCGCCATGAAGACGGAAGATGGCCATGACCACAGGGGCCCTGCTCCTGTCATCACTGACGCTTTGCAGCAACTTGGCATGCTTAACGAAGAGCAGGTGGCCGAGCTTAAAGCACTGGCCAACCCTATCCTGCGCAACCATCGGCAGGATGTGGTGGGCGAAGTGAAGTCGGTTTTGAGGCTGCAGAGCTCTGCGCAGAGTGACGCATGAGAAAAGCAGGAATAGAAGCGCTGTCGGCCTATCCGGTTGAGCAGGAAGAGAGTGATCTGGTCTATTTCACTAAAGACGAGCTTGAATCCCGGGTAGAAGCTCTGCTTGGCATGATGCAGGTACGAGGAATAACCCACGCTGTTGTCTACGGCGACAGGGAACACTTCGCAAATATAGAGTACCTGACGGGGTTTGACCCCCGCTTTGAAGAATCACTGCTACTGATTGAAACGTCCGGGCGGCTGACCCTCTTGCTGGGGAATGAATGCTACGGTTATTCTCAACTGAGCCCTCTCAGCATTAACAGAGTCCTGTTTCAGGATTTCAGTCTGCAAGGCCAGCCTCGAGAAAAATCTCAATCTCTCTGCGACATACTCGCTGAATGCGGTATAGGAGACGGGGCTACGGTGGGCCTTATCGGCATCAAGTACTACGGCCACCCCCAAACCAGCGATATACCTTCCTATATTGTCGATGAAGTCAGGCGTCTGGTCGGTTACCAGAATGCCTTCAACTTCACTGATGCTCTGACCCACCTGTCATATGGCCTAAGGCTGCGCATACGCACTCCGGAGGAGATCGCCTACTATGAAAATGCGGCCAACAGGACTTCTCTGGCAGTGCACAATATCATCAGCGGCCTCCGCCCGGGGATCAGTGAACTTGAGGCCTCGCGGAACGCCCGCTATGATGCTTCTCCGATCAACATGTTCCCCATAGTTAACTTTGGGGAGACAAATGTAAAGCTGGGTCTGCGCAGCCCAGGGCAAAGAGAGCTCAGCGAGGGTGACCCCGTCACTGTATGCTATGCCATCCGGGGTAGTCTCGTGGCTCGCTCGGGACTGGCCGTCTATGGTCCGCAGAGCTTGCGCGGCCCGTGGCAGAATGCTGTGGAGGACTTCTACTTCCCTTATTTCGGAGCTATTGCCGGCTGGTACGAGGCGCTGGAGATAGGCGCTGTTGCAGGAAGTATCTACTCTGGCGTAATGGACATCCTCGGCGACCGTGAGCGGTTTGGCCTTTACCTGAACCCTGGCCACAACATTGCCACAGACGAGTGGGTGAACTCGCCGTTTTTCGCCGGGTCAGAGCATGAAATTGTATCAGGGCACTACCTGCAATGCGATATCATCGCGGCGCGCAGCAATCCCTTTATGCAGGCTATCGTGGAAGACGGTGTGATTATCGCTGATGAGGCATTGCGCGACGCTCTGCGGCGGCGGCACCCTGCCGTGGCCAGGAGAATAGAGCGCAGAAAAACCTTTATGCGCGAGACACTGGGTATAAACATCAGCGACTGCGTGCTACCCCTCTCGAACATACCGGCGCTATACCATCCGTATATGCTGGATAACAGTGTGATACTGACGCTGCGGGGATAGAAAAGACGTCTTGTATACTGTATTCTGTGAGAGCGCGGTGTTATAATCATTTTGCATAGCTAAAGTTCGTGTGACAGGAGGAAGTAATAGTGCTGGTAAAACTATGGCATTTGTTCCTGGCCTTTGGACGGGCAGGTATTCTGGGTTACGGCGGAGGACCTTCGTCGATACCCCTGGTACAACTTGAGGTGGTAAACAACTACGCCTGGATGACGGTGGATGAGTTTGCCGAAGTTCTGGCACTGGGCAACGCCCTGCCGGGGCCAATCGCCACCAAAATGGCTGGGTACATCGGCTACAAAGTGGCGGGCATACCCGGCGCCCTGTCAGCTCTGTTCGGGATGGTGGGCCCGACCTTTATTGCCATGATTCTGCTCTATTCAGTTCTGGACCTGCTCAAAGGCAATCCCTATATAGCCGGGATGATCAGGGCGGTCAAACCTTTGGTAATAGTGCTACTGTTCATGCTCATCATGGACATGTATCCTTCATCCTTCGGCAGCGTGCTGCCCTATGCCATTGCCGTGATTACATTTGTTGCCATGAAGTTCCTCAATGTGCACCCGGCAGCAGTGGTGGTCTCCACCCTGGCCTTTGGAGCTCTTTTCATGCGGTGACCTCTGTGGCCCTCTGACACTGGAGGGCCGTTTTACTTCTGGCGACTGTCTTTTGCATATTTCTGTATAATGTTATAGTAGAGTATGTCTTTGTTCGGAGGTACGACATGCGGGAACGAGTGCTGTCCTACTGCCGGCAACATCGCCTTTTCAATCCCGGAGAAAAGGTATTGGTGGCTGTGTCCGGCGGGGCCGATTCGGTGGCTTTGTTGTCGATTCTTTGTGAACTACGCGAACACCTCTCCATTGCGTTGTTTGCGGTGCACGTGAACCATGGTTTCCGTGGCGCCGAGTCTGACGCGGACGCTGCTTTTGTAGAGGCGCTCTGTGAACAGTGGGGAGTGCCCTGTCTCGCGCGCTTTCTAGATATCCCGGCTCTGCTCAAGGAACGGGGGGGATCAGCTCAGGACGTATCCCGCAGGGAACGTTTGAGGTTCTACCGGGAAGTGGCTGAACTTGAGGGAGCCGCCACCGTGGCCCTGGGACATCATAAGGACGATCAGGCTGAGACTGTGCTCCTGCACCTGCTGAGAGGCAGCGGAGCCGGGGGGCTTTCAGGTATGTCTCCGGTGACTTCACTGGTGGGTCTGCGACTGGTGCGCCCTCTGCTTGCTGAGCGCAGGGAAGCTCTGGTGAGTTATCTGGAGGAGCGGGGTATCTCATACCGTACCGATTCTTCCAACGACAAGGATTACTACTCCCGCAATCTGCTGCGCAACAGAGTGATGCCGCTCCTTCACAGCATCAGCCCACAGGTGGTGGAGGCCATTGCTCGCTCGGCAGATTTGTTGCGCGATGAAGACGAACAGCTGCATCGGCTTACAGAAGCGCTGTGGTCTGATGGTGTAGAAGCCGATGGCGATGTCGTAATTATATCCAGTGAGGTGCTTTTTGCATCCCACGTAGCCATGCAACGCCGCCTGGTGCGTCGCGCGTGGCTCACTATGTGCGGCGACAGTTCAGATCTGGATGTGATTCATGTGGAATATGTGCTGGGCCTTTTGACGAAGCAACCGGGGCGCATGATTGAACTGCCTCGGGGGATTCTAGCCGTGCGAAATAAGCGCGGCATAGTTATGACCAAGGCTGACCTAAGCGAGACTCCGTACCGGCTACGTTTGCCAGTACCCGGAGAAGTGTCCTTGCCCGGCGGCATGCAACTGAGAGCCAGAGCTGACAGCGATGCATCGGACGCAGGCGAATGGTGTGTGCAAGTCAGTTTCCTAGGCTCAGAACTTTCGGTGCGGAGCCGTCTGCCCGGGGATCGCTACCGACCCAGTGGATTTTCGGGTCAGCGCAAGCTGCAGGACGTGATGTCTGAGGCGGGTGTCCCTCTCTGGTTGCGCGGCGCATGGCCGGTGGTGTTATGCGGAGATACTGTAGTTTGGACACCAGGCGGACGCGTAGCCCACGGCTTTGAGCCTGCAGCAGGAAGCAGAGTGACGGCGTTGAGTTTGCACTTAGGAGGACGTAGCGATGGATAAGCACGAAATGAGAGTCCTGATCGATGCCACTGATATAGCACGCAGAGTAGGAGAGTTGGGACAGCAAATTAGCCATGATTACGGCGATGAAGAGGTTCTGCTGGTATGTGTCTTGCGGGGAGCAGCGATTTTCGCCGCTGACCTGGCGCGGCAC
>DDWC01000082.1 GCA_002345475.1 Firmicutes bacterium UBA2296 | reverse complement strand
CCGTTAATATCTTCGAATGAAACAGCCAACTGTGGATTATGAACAGGGCCGCGCCATGAGACAGACACATCACCTATGCGCAAGCTACCGGTGTCGATTTCAGCGACGTCAAGTGTCTCACTGCCAAGTACAGCTACGGGCAGTAGACCGTGGCTAGTCAGGTTGATGTTGTTTCGCTCCCCACCCGGCATGATTTTCACTCGGATTTCTGTGACATCGTTATCGTTTTCGTCGATTGCCGCATACTCCACCCTCACGTCCACATCAGTCTGTAAGTCAATGATAGTATACGTGGAGTCGTTCAGATCGAGAGGCTCCCCATTTACGATCCAGTTCTTCACATAGTTCCCCTGGTCAGGAGCCGCCGTGAACACGACATTGGCTCCGTCAGAAACCTCCGCTCCGGAGAGTATGCTTAAACCATCGGCTACTGCAGCCAGCTCGCCAAAGCCCGCTGCGACTGCGAATGTAACAACCCGAGGTACGGGTGGCTCAGCTTCGTCTTCACCCATAACTGCAAGCGAGTGTGATGCTCCTGCCGCGACAATTGTCCAGTTCTTTGCCCCACCTATTTGTGTGGGTGTGTTCTTGTCTTCGTATGTGCCATCGCCCAATTGCCCGCTATAATTGCCTCCCCAAGTCCACAGGCTACCATCCTTCTTAACTGAACTAGTGTGATTCCAGCCTGCTGCCGGGGCACCCCAGTCGTCTGCAGCACCTACCTTAGTGGGTGTAATCCTGTCCTCATTGGTGCCGTCGCCCAACTGACCGTATAGATTGTTACCCCAGGCCCAAAGTGCACCATTTGCCTTCAGGGCAACGGAATGGCCGAGTCCGGCTGCGACGGAAACCCAATCGTCTTCAACACCAATCTGTACCGGTGTCCATTGGTTCTCTCCACTGCCGTCCCCGAGCCGACCGTGTCCGGCGGCTCCCCAAGCCCAGAGGGTGCCATCATTCTTGATCGCGAGTGAGTGGTTTGCCAGTGTGGATATGGATGCCCAATCACTTTCGTCGCCGATCTGCTGAGGGGTGCCAATGTACTCCTCGGCGTAGCCGCCTCCAAGAGCTCCGAAGCTATTATACCCCCAAGCCCACAATGTTCCGTCACGCTTGAGTGCGAGATTGTGAGTAATCCCAGCTGACACAGCCATCCAATCGTCCGCTGAATCTATTTGAATTGGGACACTGCTGTTCTGGAAAGTCAGATCGCCCAATTGGCCCCACGTATTTTGGCCCCATGCGAACAGCGTACCATCCTTCTTTATAGCCACAGAGTGTCGATGCCCGGCCGCAGCGGTTGCCCACACACCTGCCTCACCAATTTGAACCGGTACGTTCTTGGCATTCGCGGGGCCACTAGTTCCATCGCCCAGCTGACCCCATCCTTTTGAACCCCACGCATACAAGGTTCCGTCATGTGTCATGCCGAGGCTGAAGGCCTCTCCAGCAGATAATACTGCCCAATTGCCCATATCACCGACCTGCACGGGAGTGCTCTTGTTTTCGGATGTCCCACTTGTACCGTCACCAAGCTGTCCGGCAGAATTGTTGCCCCAAGCCCAGAGGGTACCTTCGTGGATTTCGCCTGCCAAAGTCGAAAGACTTAACGCAGGAAAGGATATGGTCAGCAGAATCACAAAGGAAAGGAAAAGAGAGAGTGCACCTTTGCAGGCACTTCTATTTGCACATTTCATTATCATCATCTCCTGTCTTCTGTTTGACATAGTAATCAGTGAGGATTGCTACACAGCCGGTTGACCTGACTTGAGCAAACTACTGATGATAGAGGTTTTTCACTGTCGTCCAGCGGGTGATCCAGAGCCAGTTGTTGTCCCCAAACGGTGAAGGTACGCGGTTTACACTGCGCTAACCCACGTATTTGCATTAATTATGTGATTTCNNTGATTTCAATTCCATTTTGACACAGATTCCTAGTGCGTTTCAAGCATTTATGGTTCATTAACCCATATTATTTTACCTACTTAATTATTTTCCCTTCTCTGCGCTTGCAGTATCGCTTTCTGGTTGGTGCGAATACTCACTACATGACCGTGTATCCGTTGGCGGTGGCAAAGGAACGTTGGCGGTTTGCATTCAGGGACACCTTAATAGTTGTTCAGAGCAGGAATGAACGTGCGAAACAGCGCAAAGGAGGGCACCCCCACCAGGGTGCCCTCTTTGCTTATATGGCTCTTAGATTTGGCTCGCAAATGAGACATTGGACTTTAGACTTAAGGTTTCAGACTCACGGAGAAACATGTTGTGCCCCTGCGGTGAAGAACTACGCCCCGGGACAGCAAATCCAAAAGCGTTTCCCACAGTGGTGCCAGTGCCCCGGCAGTGGTACCTGTGTCGGGTGCCCTCCTCGTATCAGACCTGCGCTTAGCGCTTGGCGCATTGTGGAACTGAGAACGACAAGAAGATCGGCCTGTATGCGCATCAAAGGCTGGTTGTCGCTAAATGACCCTTCCCCCGATCAGTGAAAAACAGTGTCCCCGACAGTGGTGCCTGTGTCGGGTGCCCTCCTGGTATCAGACCTAATCAGGCAAATCAGG
>DDWC01000089.1 GCA_002345475.1 Firmicutes bacterium UBA2296 | reverse complement strand
GCTGTGGGCAACACCGTGGTGGCCGACGCCGTTATTCAGGCCAAGGAGGATGTGCGCAAGGGCGTTGCTCTTTCCACCCCTATCCGCCGTAGCGGGTTGTTTCCACCCATGGTGGACAGCATGATCAAGATAGGGGAGGAGTCCGGCACCCTGGACGATCTGCTGGACAAGGCCGCCGACTTTTTCGACGAGGAGGTCGAAACCGAAACCCAGCGCCTGCTTACTTTTATGGAACCAGCCCTTATCGTTGTCATGGCCTTTGTCGTAGGTTTTATCGTCGTGGCCATGATGTTGCCCATGTTCGACATGTTGCAGACGGTGAGCTAGATTCGCTGAATACTATTAGGAGGTGTTGTTATGAGCGCCGCTGATTCTCCCCGCCCGCTTGAGAAGGCGGCAGCTGCGTATTTTCTTACCCGCGACGAAGAGTCTCTCAACCATGTGGTGGAAGCTGCCTCCGACCTTATTCGTTACTTTGTTCGCCTTTATGGTAAGGGCTGCGATCAGGACGACCTCTTCCAGACCGGTATGCTCGGCCTTCTTAAAGCCCTGCAGAACTACGATCCCGAGAAGGGCGCCGGCTTTTCCACCTACGCCTCGCACCTCATCATGGGCGAAATCCGCCACCTGGTGCGCAAAAACGCCTCGTATTATCGGCCAGGTTGCATAGTGGAGCTGCAGTTTAAGGTAGACAAGGTCGTTGCTGAGCATATAAAGCTGCAGGGCGGCGTACCTTCTGTCGAAACCATTGCCCGTGAGCTCAACGTCAAACCGGAAAGTGTCAGCGAAGTCATGCGCGCCGGTCTGGTTCCCTTTGACGACGTCGACACCGCCGTTATCCGTAACTCGGCCTACGAAACCTTCCGCCTGCCCATTGAAGACAAAATCACCCTCTACAACGCCATCCGCAAGCTCAGCGACATTCAGCAAAAGGTTATCGCCATGCTTTTTTTTCAGGACAAGTCACAGCAGCAGGTGGCCGACGAACTTGGCCTTACCCAGCGCCAGGTCAGTCGCATAAAGCACAAGAGCCTGGAGCAAATGCAGGGCGACATAGTCGAAGCCCCCGAACCTGCCCATTCTCATCACAACTGAATCACATTTCGATCACTTTTCGCACACTTTGGGCTATTTTGTGTCTAAGACCTCTGGTTCCCGGTATATATAGGGTGAAAGGTCTCAAAGGTTGTGTCACTTGTCGACCGCTCCTCAAGCTACCAAAACTATTTTTCAATAAGGAAGGGATGACTTAAATGTTTAAACTATTCAACAAGAAAATTGGCAGAAAAGGTTTTACCCTAATTGAACTGATTGTGGTTATTGCGATTCTCGGTATTCTGGCCCTGATTGCTGTGCCGAGATTAGGTGGTTTCCAGGAAAACGCTAAGATTAGAGCAGACGAGGCTTCTGCAAAGACACTCGAAAATGCTGCTGCCGTTTATCATGCTGCCACTGGCGGATACCCCGCGACGCTAAATGCTCTTCTAACTGACAGTGGTAACTACAAGGCCGCCATTCTGTCCATTCCATTGATTCAGTCCACTACCTGGGGCTCGGTGGGATCTACAGGCTGGAACTACAGCGCTACGAATGGGACTGTAACGAAGCCTTAGCCTTAGGGAAATTAAGGAGAAGTGAGTTACGACCTATCTCTGCGGGCAGGCACCATGCCTGCTCGCTGTGACTAGGAGGCCTTATTTGGAGGTGATTGCATGCCGAGTCCTTATCGGCGGCAGCTTGGCGGGTTTACACTAATCGAGCTCATTGTTGTAATCGCGATCATTGGGGTGCTGGCACTAATGCCCATCCCGAGACTTGGTGGATTCATTGAAAACTCCCGTATTTCAACGGATATTGCTAACGCGAAGACGCTCACAAATGCAGCCCACGTCTACCATGCAGCGACCGGGAGCTTCCCGGCTAGTTTGGCAGACCTATTGGTTGCCTCGGGCAACTATAATGTCTCGCTGAGTTCCGTTCCAGCTATATCATCACAGACGTATGAGCACTCTGACGGCTTTGAGGCATACTATGACAACACTACTGGCACTGTTACTCTGGATGGCAGTAGTGTCCCCATTGTCTCCCTGCCTGCTTTAACCGGTCTTAGTGCAAGCGAAGGTTCTTTGTCGCCAGCCTTCAGCCCGACAGTGACTTCCTATACTGTGACGTTGCCAGCTGGCAGCACGGGTTCACGCACGATAACAGGCGCACCGGCGGCAGACGCGACAATCGTGTCAACATCAGAGGCCGCTGACGTGACTGGAACGGGCGAAGCGCGCATTGCACGAATCACCGTTGCTGATGCGGACGATGCAACGAACACACGGCAGTACTCGGTTGTGTTCCAGGTTGCTGGAGCTGGCCCTAGCAATGATGCCTCATTGTCAGCCCTTACCATAGGCGGTCAAGCCGTAACGCTGGTGACTGGAACCGTAGACTACACCATCACTCTGCCCAGTGGAACTGTCACACCACTGGTCGTCAGTCCCACCACAGCCGATGCGGGAGCCACCGTTGGCACCATAACTGACGACGGAGCTCAGGTAACTATCCCCGTCACTGCGGAAGACGGTACGACAGTCTTGACGTACCGGGTGAACTACACTATTGCTGCGCCTGCGCCTTCAGCTCCTGTAATCAGCCTCAGTGGCAACAATATCACGGTAAGCGGAGCACAGGCCCTTGCGACCATCAATCTGTATCGCGGAGGTTCTGTAGTAGCCACCCACACATTAACTGGTGGCAGTACTTCGCACATTTTCAATGATCAATCAGCAGGCACCTACACTGCCACACAAACAGTCAGCGGCGTTGAAAGCGCGCAGTCAAGTTCGGTGACTGTTGCTCCGCCGTTGCCTTCACTGAGTGAAATACTGGCAGGGTACACGTTCACTGTAAACAGCCCAACTGCGACTAGTCCTACAATTACGATCACGCCTCCTGCAGATTTGGGTGGCGCAACACCACAGGTTGAAGTTACCTCATCTCAAGGGACAGTTCTCACGCTCTCTGTCTCGACAGTTACTGTGACAAGACACAACACACAGCCGCGGAGCGGAACCATAGTCGTGACTTTGTCTCGAGACGGAAGTCGAAATGTTCAGAAGGTCGTGAACGTTTCTGTTCCTTCTCGGAGTGGCTCTGAGCCATTTGGTGCGGTCACTGCGAACTGACACAGGGACGGTTATCTTAGCCCAAACGCATTGTCGTATACTTCGAGCCGAGTTCCTTGCAAAGGGGATTCGGCTCTTTCCCTCCAAGCGCGTCACCTATCTTGCCACCTCGTTTTTGTTTTTCAATTTGTTTCTTTTGTTTCATGATTCATGTTTCCGATTTCTGACTAGTGATTCATGATTTATGTTTAATGATTTTTGTTTTTTGTTTCCTGCTCGCCCTTTCCCCCTGTTTTCTGAAAACTTATATGCTATAATAAAGACAAATAATAACAACCCTCAACTAGTCTGCCCTACTTCCCACTGAGGCCATGAACATGGGCTCAGCTGT
This sequence comes from Firmicutes bacterium UBA2296, assembly GCA_002345475.1. GTDB lineage: Bacteria > Bacillota > UBA994 > UBA994 > UBA994 > UBA2296. The sequence goes on along the minus strand of DDWC01000089.1, from coordinate 2,311 downwards.
TTTGCTATTCTTCCGCATAAGGAACCGGCCTATTTCGAGGAGGCGAAAACCATGGCAAAGTATCTCAGAAACGACAGGGGAGCCGCTCTGGTTACAGTCATTGTAGTAATGGTTGTCATGTCTATCCTTGGCCTGGCGCTACTTAATGTCAGCCTGGCCGAGGCCAAGCACGCAATTAGACAGGAGCAGCTGTCGCAGGCCCACTACATTGCGCAGGCTGGAGTAGACGCGGTGGCGGTGTTTGTGAGGGCTTTCCCCTCCCAGGTCACGGCCAAGATCACCAGCGGTGAAGTGATAACCGGTAACCTTGGGATAGGTACTTTTTCTGCTGTCATTACCGGTGACATCTTTTCTACGGTTCGCATTACCGCTACCGGGACTACATCTACCGGAGCCAGCTCGGTAGTCTACCTGGATATGCAGATAGACGCCAGCGGTACCAACATATTTAATAACGTCGTATATTCGGGCACTAACGTCAACTTTCATCAGGTGACCATCCTGCCGGACGACGACGGGACCTACGGCACCGTTCAGGCCGCGGGATCCATAACCATCACTAACCCTTCCGGTACTCCTTACCCGGAGGAACTGACAAAGCCCTACCAGAAGATCGTTTATCCGTCACCTGTGATCCCAAGTAGCCTTCCCGCCATGGGTTCGATTCAAATCATCAACGGCCAGAATGTTGACATCGACTCACACGGAGAGTATTCACTTATCGATATCAAGAACGGGGGTACTTTAACCTTCGACGCCAGCAGTGTTGGAGTTCTCCACGTGGTAGTAAACAGTCTGGAGTCCAACGGTGATATTCACGTGACCGGTGGACACGTGTTCCTGTATATTCGCAATAACATGGACATTACCACCAGTGGCGGGGTTAATTACGGTGCCGGTTCTGACCCTAACAACTTGAGCGTCATCATGGCTGACGGATCGACTGCATATATACAGGCTGGCCACCATTTCGGAGGCTATTTCTACGCCCCCAATGCCAGTATTACGCTCAACAGCGGTAATGTGGGCATTGACGGGGGAGTCATCGGGAACATTGTCGCCGTCAATAACAACGCGGTGCTGAAGTGGAATGAACCGGATGGCGGAGTCAACTTCAGTGATTCGGTGTTGCTGTTTGAGAAACGCTATTACGGGAATCCGTAGCCATGTGCAGGGAGAAAGGAAGCTTACGCCAATTCTCACGTCGCGGGCAGAGTGGTTTGACCCTTATTGAGATTATCGTGGCCCTCGCTATTATGGGCATACTTGCTCTGTCGTTTCTAAACGTGTTCTCCAGTGGCGTTGTCACTATTTTTAACATGGGCCATAAGACCAGGGCGTTGGCTGAGGCTCAAGGATATATAGACGCGATTTACCGATCCGGTGAGGTCACCGATGCTTCAATAGGCGCCATCCTGGTCAGTGGTTACCAGAAGAAGGCCAACATGACCGCACTGCTCAATGATGCCTATAACGGCACGCGTATTCGCTATTCTGTTGAGACGCTTAACGTGCTGGGACAAATCAACGACAAGGTTACGGTGCTGGTTTTCTATCGCAACGGTGCCGAATATGTGGTGTTATCGACTATAGTGCCTTAAGGGGGGATGACGTATGGCATACCGACTTCGCGGAGACCGGCGCGGTGTAACACTGGTAGAAATGATTGTAGCCATGGCGATACTGATGTTTGTCATTGCCGTGGTCTATGCCATGCTGTCCTACGGCAACCTTACCTTCGCTCTCGGCAACAAGCAGTACGACTCTCAGAGCAATGTGCGTCTTGCCTCGGACTTTATCGCCGGGGAGATACGTTACGCCACCGCTGTAACTATTGTTCCTGTAGCCACGGCTCAGGCGGAGATTGCAGCTAGTACCCAGGCCAGTTTCCTCTATGTAGACCCGGTGAGCGGTAACCTGCGACAATCTGTCTACAATAGTGCGGCTGGCGACTTCACTTCCAGGACTTTCACGGCAAACATCTCAAGTGCCGTGTCCAGTTTTACCAGAGTTAACGACACGACTTTGGGACTTCACATTGTTACTACAGAGAACGGGCAAGTCTACACCGTCACAACCGACATAAACCTGCCGAACCTGGGCCTGAACGAGGAGGCTATTCTGGGCGACAACACAGGGCTTGCGCTTCGCTACAGCAATGACCCTCCAGGAGGGTCGGGCACCAACCTTGGCCTCAGCGATGACGCTTCCCTTGGTTTTCTGTCAGTAAGCTTTGGAGTATTGAACCCGACATTTTCGCCTGCAATAAAGGCTTACACGGTTACCTTGCCACCCGGGACACCCGCCGCAC
>DDWC01000093.1 GCA_002345475.1 Firmicutes bacterium UBA2296 | reverse complement strand
CTGCATCAGAATCACGCACTCAACGTGACTGGTATGCGGGAACATGTCTACCGGCTGCACCTTCTGCACAGAGTATCCACGCTCAGCCAGATACTTTAGGTCTCTGGCCAGAGTGGCCGGGTTGCAGGAGACATAGACGATTCTATCAGGGCCGGCGCTGACCACGGCGTCGAGCAAAGCCACATCACAGCCCGACCGCGGTGGGTCCAGCAAGGCGACGTCAAATCTCCGACCCTGAGCCACCAGACGGGGCATTTCTACTTCGGCCGCGCCGCACATGAATGTTGCATTGGTTATTTTGTTGAGCAGCGCGTTCTGCCGGGCATCTTCTACAGCTTCCGGCACTATCTCTATGCCGGTTACGCCGAGGGCTGACTGAGCCAGGGAAAGACCAATTGTCCCGACGCCGCAATAGAGATCTACAACAGACTCCTGGCCGGTGAGACCCGCGAACTGTCTGGCTGTCTCATAGAGCACCGCCGTCTGCTGGGGATTGACCTGATAAAATGACCGCGCGGAGACCTTGAAAGACAGTCCGAGGAGCTCGTCGATGATATGATCCCGCCCTCTAACAAGGGTGGTTTGCCCACCGAGCAGGGTATTCCCTCGCCTGGTGTTTACGTTGTACTGGAAAGAGACCATCTGCGGCAACAATGCAGACAGACTACTGCCTATGTCTGGAGCCCGGGGCAGCTCGGGCGCATTTATCACGTATACTACCATAAGTTCGCCCGTTTTGGCACTCGACCGCAGCAGGATGCTGCGCAACAGCCCGCTGTGACGTTGCTCGTCGTAGGCGGGCAGACCAAAGGCGACGGCCACTTCACTGGCGGACTGCAGAGCGAGATTGTTAGTTTCTTCCTGAATCAGGCATGACTCGATATCCACCAGCTGATGACTTCGGCGGCGGTAAAAACCGGCAATGAGAGAACCATTCTCTTCACCCACCGGCAGGTGAGCCTTGTTGCGGTAGAGCCAGGGATCGTTCATGCCCATAATGGGCAAGATGAGTACATCGGGCATGGCGGCAATGCGGGTCNNNTGCATCAGCTGACACCCGCCGCAACGGTCGTAGTAGGGACAAGGCGGCTGGACTCGATCGGGGGAAGCAAGCAGTACGGTCACGGGCAAGGCCCTGCCGTACTGCTTGCGCACACTGATTACTTCGGCCTCAACTTCGTCACCCGGCAATGCTTCGGGCACGAAAATGGTGTACCCCTGATATCGAGCGACACCTTCTCCTTCGTGGGTCAGGCCCGCAACACTTAGCCTCACCGCTTGCCCCTGACGGACGGGAATGGATTTGCTCATCCACACCACCTCTGCTCAAGCTGAAGTAAAAACTCTTTGCTAGCAAGCCCCCCTGCATAACCGCCCAGGCCGGAATTACTCGCTACTACGCGGTGACAGGGAATGACTATGGCCAGCGGGTTACGGTTATTGGCCTGACCTACCGCCCGCGCGGCCCGGGGCGAGCCTATTTCCCGGGCAATATCAGCATAGCTGCGCAACTCCCCGTAGGGAATCTCAAGCAGCGCTTTCCAGACTCTGAGCTGAAAAGGGGTTCCGGAATAACTGAGGGGCAAGGAAAATTTCTGCCGCTCTCCGCTCATATATTCCTTTAGTTGCGCTCTTACACCAAGCAGGTCTGTCTCGTCCTGTACCGCCTGGTCAATCCTCAGTCCACTCCTGCCCGTGGACCGCAGCCAATCCTCAAGCAGGACGCCTGGCGCACTTATGGCTCTGACTCCTGTCTCGTCCGTGGCGTAATGTATCTCTCCGACCACCGTAGTGACCATACCTATGCTCAGCATGCTACCGCCCCCTCCACAATATACTTATGTCATTCGCCCGTAGACGAGCGCTTTCCTGCCGTTACTTTCTCCCGGAGGCAAAGAGTATGCGGTTGCCGACGAAGTTGTCTTCCTCGATCAGGCCGGCATAGGTCTTGGCATCGTCAAATCCATGTTTTACCAGTAAGCCGACCAATTCATTCTCGTTGTAGTAATGGGTGTATATCCTGTGCAGGTCGACTCTGCCCTCTTCCCTGACGACGAGCGTCTGGCTAAGGGATACTTTATCATCCTGGTAAACGAAGGATTCGGTGAGGGCCAGATGAGGCTCCCCGGCCCAGAAGCCTTTCTCGAGAAGCTCCCAGTCGCGCTTTTCCTTCACTCCGGCCAGGCATTTATCTGACAATACATCAAAGATGAACGTGCCTCCCGGTTTAAGGGCACGGTAGACGGCGGGGAAGAGACGGTCGCGCTCGCTGTCGGTCAGTGCTCCAACATCGCAGTATATCAGCATAACCAGATCATAGGCTTCCTCGCAGTCTAGCTCGAGATAGTTGCTATAGATGTATTCGATGCCCAATCCCTCTTCGGCGGCTCGCTCCCTGGCGTATGCGATGCTCCGCCTGGAAAAATCCATCCCTGTTACCGCGTAACCCTTTTTGGCCAGACGCTGCGCGTAGAGTCCGGGGCCACACCCCAGATCGAGTATCTTTGCGCCGTCACGCCCAAGGAACTTCTCTTCAATCCAGTCGACTGTACGGTCAATGGTCGCCGGGCGGCGACTGGCGGCATCCCAGTCGGGGTTAAGATGCGCCTCAAGCAGCAATTTTGAAGTGTGCTCATCATCCCAGAAATTGCAGTTGCCGCGGGCAAAAAGTGCCGGCCTGCCATTGTGTTTAATCAATTCCATCAACATGTCATCATCTCCATTAAAGTTCTTCTTGTGCAATGAAGTCGCATAGTAAAAAGCCGTGGCATAGCCACGGCTGCACAGACAAAACTGGCTCTTCCGTGGGCAAGCAGTAAAACCGCATCTGACCATGACAACTAAGATGCTCACAGGCATCCCGTCTGGCCGCCCACCAGGGACAGACCAGGCTTATTCACGGTCACAGGGATCTTACCAGACTTGCTCCACGCCACTTCCACCGCGTGAACTTCACGGCGCTAAGAAGCCGGACGAAAAACCACCTTTCAGGCAAACTTCATTGCACTTACAGAATACATGGGCCCAACTGCTGCCGCAAGGGTAATTATCTCTTCTTAAAAAGACTACCCAGCAACTTGCTTGCGGAGTCCTTCGTCTCGTCACCGGAGCCAGCGTCGAGCAATTGAGATAGCAGCCCCTGGACGTTATTACCCGCGGCCTGTGCCATCATACTGCCAAGAAACCCTGTCAGACCTGA
>DDWC01000024.1 GCA_002345475.1 Firmicutes bacterium UBA2296 | reverse complement strand
CAGAACTCCTCCACTGTACACACGAAGAAATCCCAGCTGGAGCCACAGGACGCCTTCTTTGGTGGTGAAGACATGCAGGACAAGTGTCAGAGAGACAATAATCAGTATAGGCCGCAACCCTCGCAAAATCATGCGCAGAGGTACGGTGGAAATCAGTATCACAACCAAAGTCGCGGCGCCCAGAACCAGATAGGCCGGGCCGCTCTTTATGGCAAACAGAGCAATTATGAAACCAAATGCCAGGAGCAGTTTGGTGCGAGGGTCAAGCCTATGTACCACGCTATTGCCCGGGAAATACTGCCCGATGGTGATGTTGCGCAAGATGCTCAAGCCATATCCCTCCTTTGCAGAAAGGTAAGGATAGCCTGCCTGGCCTCTTCCTCTGTCAGCGCTACTTCGGGAACCTCCCAGCCGCGCTTGCGCAGCGCCTGAAGGACCAAAGTTGACTGCGGTACAGACAGGCCCATGTCTGTCAGTGATGAAGCATGACGGAAAACTTCTCGGGGAGAACCGTCATAGCTGATCGCCCCGCGATGGACAACAACCAACCGGTCTACCAGCCTGGCCACGTCCTCCATGCTGTGGGTGACGAGGATAACCGTAATCCCTCTCTCGCGTTGCAAGCTGGCTATCTTCTCCAGGATCTCATCGCGGCCCCTGGGGTCAAGCCCCGCGGTGGGCTCGTCAAGTATGAGTATGCTGGGCTTCATGGCCAGAACACCGGCAATGGCCACCCGTCGCATCTGTCCACCCGACAAGTCGAAGGGTGATCGCTGTCCGATTTCAGGGTCCAGGTCCACCAACGTCAGGGCGTCACGGACTCTCGCAGCGATCTCATCATCAGGAAGACCCTGGTTACGCGGCCCGAAACCGACGTCGAACTCAACCGTCTCTCCAAACAACTGGTGTTCCGGGAATTGAAACACCAGCCCCACCTGTTGCCTGAGCCTACGCAGTTTGACTTCTGGCTTGCTGGTGATAATGCCGTTGATTTCTGCTTCACCCGAAGTAGGTCGAAGCAACCCGTTAAAGAGCTGCACCAGCGTTGATTTGCCCGAACCGGTTTGACCTATTATGCCCACGAACTCCCCATCTTCGATATCCAGGCTGATGCCGCGCAAGGCATGGCGCTGAAAGGGGGTTCCCGGCATGTAAGTGAAAGAGACGTTTCTCAGGGCTATAGGCATAGCGCACCCACTAACTGGTCCACCGTCAGGATGCCCGCGGGCAGTACTACTCCCGCATCCCGCAACTCCCTGGCCAGGCGAGCGGCCGTTGGGACATCGAGACCCAGACGCTGTAATATCTCATACTGCGCAAATACCTCTGTGGGGGTACCCTGAAGTACTATCCTGCCTTCATCCAGCACCAGTACTCTGTCCGCCCGCACGGCCTCATCCATGTGGTGGGTGATGATGATTACTGTCATACCCTCTTCGCGGTTAAGCCGAATTAGAGTCCCCATAACCTCTTCCCGTCCCACTGGGTCAAGCATAGCGGTGGCTTCGTCCAGAACTATCATATCCGGGCGCATGGCAAGTATCCCCGCTATAGCCACCCGTTGTTTCTGTCCGCCGGATAGCAGATGCGGGGCATGCCCACGATATTCAAGCATGTCCACCTGTCTGAGAGACTCGTCCACTCTGGTGTGGATATCGGGCGTAGGCACTCCCAGATTCTCAGGCCCGAAGGCAACGTCCTCTTCCACTACAGTGGCAACTATCTGATTGTCCGGGTTCTGAAACACCATACCCGCGCTCTGCCTTATTAACCACAGCAGAGCTTCGTCTCGGGTGTCCATGCCATTAATCAGTACACGACCTTCATCGGGAAGGAGAATCGCATTCAGATGCTTGGCAAGAGTGGACTTCCCTGATCCGTTGCGCCCAATAACGGCCACAAACTCTCCGGCATTGATGCTGACATCGATGCCGGAGAGGGCCAGTACGGTGGCGTCGCCTTCATAGTTGTGCGTAAGTCCTGATATCTCTACTATGGGCACTCAACTCACCCCATTGTATGGATCTTTTCGGGCAGGGCCCTAAAGATAGAGCCGGTGGCTCTAATCCACCAGCTCAAGTACGGCCTTCAGTGCAGAATCACCGCGGCGCACGTCGGTCTTGATAATGCGAGTGTATCCGCCCTGACGGTCTTTAAACTTAGGGGCGATCTCAACGAAAAGTTTTGTTACTACGTCCTCATCAAACAGATAGGAAAGGGCCTGACGGCGCGCATGTAGATCGCCGCGCTTGCCCAGCGTTATCATCTTTTCACTGATGCGCTGGACCTCTTTAGCCCTGGTCTCTGTTGTTTCCATGCGACCTTCCCGCAAGAAGGATGTGGTGAGGTTACGCAGCATTGAGCGGCGATGCTTGGTACGACGCCCAAGTTTGCGATAAGACATATCGTTACCTCCCTACTCTTCGGCCTTTTTCAGGTAGAGACCCAGTTCAGCAAGCTTATGCTGGACCTCCTCAAGGGATTTCTTGCCCAGATTGCGAACCTTCATCATATCTTCTTCCGTCTTCTCTGTAAGCTCTTGGACGGTGTTGATGCCGGCCCTCTTCAGGCAATTGAAACTCCTGACTGAAAGGTCTAGTTCTTCAATGGTCATCTCCAGCACTTTGTCCTTGATGTTCTCGCCGCGATCCACGAGGGTTTTTGTGGCCTCGGCTTTCTCTGTCAGACTCACAAACAGCTGCAGATGATCACTCATTATTTTGGCGCCAATACTTATGGCCTCTTCCGGAGTGAGACTACCGTCGGTCCAGACTTCCAGAGACAGACGGTCGTAGTCAGTCACCTGACCAACCCGGGTGTTCTCAACTGAGTAGTTGACCCTGGTTATTGGTGTAAAAATGGAATCAACCGGGATTACGCCAATGGGCTGGTTCGGTTTCTTGTTCTTCTCTGCAGCGTTGTAGCCACGGCCCTGAGAAGCTGTCATTTCGACAAAGAAGCGGGCGTTCCTGTCCATGGTGGCGATTACGAGATCGGGGTTAAGTACCTCGACATCTGAATCCGCGATTATGTCCGCAGCGGTTACGATGCCCTCTCCCTCTTTCTCAATGCGAAGGACTTTCTCTCCGGGAGAATGAATGCGAAGACGCAGACCCTTAATGTTAAGTACGATGTCTGTCGTGTCTTCGACCACACCCGGAATTGTTGAAAACTCATGCAGCACGCCCTCGATCTTAACCGATGTGACAGCAGCTCCTGGCAGGGAAGAAAGCAATATTCTGCGCAGCGCGTTACCCAGCGTGGTACCGTAGCCCCTCTGCAGAGGCTCGACAACGAACATGCCGTAGTCCTGGGTGACTTCCTCCCGCGCTACCTTCGGTGTTTCCATAGCCAATTCTATCATAGGCGATTACCCTCCTTCGTTCCCCCAATATGCGCCTCGGTCTAACTTGAGGGTGCCTGTTATCTGGAGTACCTCTCTACGATGAGATGCTCCTGCACAGGAACATCTATGTCTTCCCGCTTGGGCAGGGAGACGATAGTGGCACTGAGCTCGGCAGGGTTAAGCGAAATCCAGGGCACGATCCTGCGGGCATTAAGGGTCTCCGGAAGATCGCTGAAAACTGTCATGGAGCGGCTCTTCTCAGCAACGGCTATCACTTCGCCCTCTTTCACCAGGAAGGAAGGGATATTGACGCGCTTGCCATTGACGGTGAAATGACCATGGCGGACGAACTGCCT
>DDWC01000087.1 GCA_002345475.1 Firmicutes bacterium UBA2296 | reverse complement strand
GCCGTAATCCATGATGCGGCAGACCACAGGTCTGGCAGTTGGAGCTACATTAACGAGGTCGAGGTTGCGTTCCTGAGCGATACGGAGTGCCTCACGCAGAGGCTTAATACCTAGTTGCTCGCCGTTCTCGTCCACCAAACGAACTTCTCGCGCTCTAATAGCTTCGTTAACCTGTAACTCTTGTTTCTGATCTTTGCTAATCGCTAGCCACCTCCTGATTATTCTGTAACAAAAAAGACGGATAGTTACCCATCCGCCCACGTGCACACAAAGATGTGTGGTGCTGCTATTAACCCTTTACGTTTGACGTAGGGGTGAGAAGCGGATGGCCTCTACTTGGTTTACCTACTCATTATATGGACAGTGAGTACTTGTGTCAAGGCAAAGTCGTTAAGCGCAGCCACTAAGCCTTAACCATACCGTGAATTATCTCCTGAACTTCGCAGAAGCTTTGCGCCAGGAAATCCGCTCCCATAAACTCATCATCGCCGCCAAACCCGAAACGACAGGCAATAGTGAGAGCTCCGTTCTCTCGTCCTGCCTCTATATCATGGAATCGATCGCCCACCATGACAGCCGGTCGTTCGATCAGCGGTCGGACTGTCCTTATTATCTCAGCCTTGCTCAAACCCGGGAAGTCCTCGGCACAGTATCTGTCCGTCAGCAAGCCGCCTATGCCCAGTCTGTCTGGCACCAGATCCAGGTAGTCTCTCTGACAGTTGCTGAGAATAAACGTGGCAACATCGTTCTGCTGAAGGAACCGCAATGTCTCCAGCACCCCGGGGAAGGGATCGATGTCGTTAGCATACAGATAATGTCGTTCCGCTTCAATCATCAAGTCATGGGCCCTTGACACGACACTGGCTTCTGCCCCAGGAAGGACTTTTTGCCAGATGACATCAAAGGGGTGCCCCAATGTTTCAAGGAGAACCTCGTCAGGAGGACAGGGAACTCCGATCTGGGAAAAGACCCGCCGGTATGCGGGGAGCACGACACTTCGCGGCTGCCACAGGGTGCCATCCAAATCAAAGACCGCTGCTCGTATTGTCTGCAAAGATAAAACTCCCATCTATTCTGAGCTGTCAGTCGCCAATAAGGGCAGCAAGTTCTGTTCAGAAGCGCCAACATCTTCTGTACATGATGTTGACATTGGCGCCGTCCTGGCTCGCAAACGGATTGCTTTGAGGAGAGGGACAAATACAAAACCCGTTCCGCCGAGCGCCAGCAGTGACGCCAGACCGACCCCCAGATGCGTTCTCGTCAACCAGACAACTACGAGAAGCGTGTTGAGGGCGAAGAAGACCACAAGGTTCTTGACTATCTTAGGATAGACAATGGTGGACAGCTGCAGCCCAATCAGCGCGATAATTGTTCCAAAAAACGCTGGGGCATAGCGACCGCTTACCAGGGTACCCACCCCGGAGTCGTACGTAGCTGAAGCGAAGACGGAAAAGGAAATCCAGGCTGCATTTATGGTAATGGGCAACCCAGTGAAGCCTCCCTGGCCCCGCAGAGGGTCCATGACCCGAAAACGTGCCAGGCGGGTGGCCCCGGAGATAACGATTAGGCTGGGGACCAGGTAATAGAGCGCTGAGTTTCCTGTGGGGAGAGAAATAGCGTATACCAACAGGGCTGGAGCAAGCCCAAAGGCGGTGAAGTCGACGAAAGTGTCCAGTTCCGAGCCAAAATCACTGGTCCCACCAATGCCTCTGGCAATGACACCGTCAAGACCGTCGAGAATCATGGCCAGCATTATGTACGCGGCGCTCATCACATATATTTCTGGTCGCTCGAGGCGCATGCCGTCGAATGTCCTGATGACACTGGTAAAAGCAGCCACCAGGGCGGCGACTGTGAAAGCACAGGGTATGTACTGCCTTACCGTAAGCTTGATGTCAACCTACCTCCTCTTTATTCTTGCGATGACACTCTGCCCCGCATGTACCTGTTCTCCTATTTTTGCCACCACCTCGATGTCACCTTTCGGGAAGTACATATCCAGGCGGGAGCCGAACTTCATCATGCCAATCCGTTCGCCCCTATCGACTTCGACTGGCTCATTGGGGTTAAGGAAGTAGACTACCCGGCGAGCGACGGGCCCGACAATCTGCCTCACCAGGACGCTGGTATCTTCTCCTTCAATGAGAATCGAATTGTGCTGATTCACCTCTGAGGATTTTTCGTCAAAAGTAAACAGACGCCTTCCGGGGAAATAACCCAGATAGTGTGCTCTGCCTGCTATAGGCGCCCGATTGACATGGACGTCCACCAGGCTGAGAAAAATACTGATTCGAGTAGTGGGTCCCTTAAAAACCTTTTCTTCGTAGACTTCCTTAACCTGTGCCAAAACACCACTAGCTCCCGAAACCACGACGCCAGTGTCCTGCGGAATCTCCATGTCAGGATCTCTGAAGAAGTGAAGCATATAAGCGACACCGATGACACCTATAAGAAGCCCCATGAGCAAGAACCAGGGGTAGCGAACTCCAAACAGATAGCCAAGGATTGCTACTGTCAGTCCAAAACCGAGGGAAATAGCAATGAATGGTCGTACTTCCGGCCTGTATTTCATCTTCTGCTTTCCTCCACATCTGACTAATACCAATATTATAAGTCCTGCGGACCAACATCAAAACATTTTTGTTTGTTTGCCATGTTGGGGCTCCGAAAGAAGTCTTATCACGGCCAGGAGAGCAGCCCTGAGGCTGCTCTCCTCCTGATTGTCCTTACTCCTTGTTCTCTACTTGCGCCTTAAGCCTGGCGAAAAACTCTTTGGGGTCCATAGTTCCCTGGTCTCCACCTTCACGGGTTCTGACCGCCACCAAACCCTGCTCAACCTCTTTGTCCCCGATGACTAGCATGTATGGTATCTTTTGCATCTGGGCCTCACGGATCTTAAAGCCTATTTTCTCGTTTCTTGTGTCAAGCTCTGTTCTGATTCCCGCTTCTTCCAGCTGCGCCTGAAGCTCCTGTCCGTACTCCCTGGCTCTATCGGTTATGGGCAGAATTACGGCTTGCACTGGAGCTAGCCACAGCGGGAAGGCCCCGGCATAATGCTCGATGAGCATAGCGATGAACCTTTCCATGGCCCCATACAATACGCGATGTATTACCACTGGGCGATGCCTCTGTCCGTCCTCACCGATGTAAGTCAGATCGAACTTCTCGGGCATCTGGAAGTCAAGTTGAATTGTCGCACACTGCCAACTGCGACCTATACTGTCCTCGATGTGAAAGTCAATCTTGGGGCCGTAAAAGGCTCCGTCACCTGGATTGAGGCGGTAGTCTATCTCGCGATGTTTAAGGACATTTTCCAAAGCCTCTTCGGCGACGTTCCACACGGCAATGTCTCCCATGGCGCCCTCTGGGCGAGTCGATAGCTCAACACGATAGCTCATCTTGAAGACCTTGTAGAACTTGTCAACCAGAGCGATCACTCGTCCCACTTCATCCTCAATTTGTTCTGGAGTGATAAAGATGTGGGAATCATCCTGAGTGAAAGCCCGCACTCTGGCCATACCGTGCAAAGCTCCGGACAACTCGTGCCGATGGACAAGACCCAGTTCACAGTAACGCAAAGGGAACTCCTTGTAGCTATGCATGGTGTTGCGATAGACCAGCATTGATCCCGGGCAGTTCATGGGTTTGACCGCGTAGTCCAGCTCATCTATCTTAGTAAAATACATGTTCTCACGGTAATGATCCCAGTGGCCGGAACGCTCCCACAAAACCCGGTTGAGGATTATCGGGGTCCTAATCTCCTGATAGCCCGCCTTCCGATGCTCCTTGCGCCAGAATTCCTCGAGCTGGTTGCGCAATATCATGCCTTTGGGGTGATAGAAGGGGAATCCAGGCGCCTCATCCTGCATGCTAAATAGATCCAGCTCACGTCCAAGTTTACGATGGTCGCGCTTCTTGGCTTCTTCTATGCGGTGCAGGTGCGCGTCCAGATCTGACTGTTTGAAAAACGCCGTGCCGTAAATTCGCTGCAACATGGGCCTCTTTTCGTCACCTCGCCAGTAGGCTCCAGCGATGGAAAGCAGCTTAAAGACCTTTATCTGCCCGGTCTCCAGCAAATGAGGCCCTGCACACAAATCGAGGAATTCACCCTGATCGTAGTAGGTAATGGTTTCATCTGGGGGCAAGTCTCGGATCAGTTCTACTTTAAAATCCTCACCCTTGCTGGCGAAGAACGCTAAAGACTCTTCCCGTGAAATTTCGTGGCGGTGCAGGGGTATCTTCTCCCCGGCCAGACGCTTCATCTCTTCTTCAATCCTCGGAAGATCTTCTGGTTTGAATGGTTCAGCAACAGCAAAATCGTAATAGAAACCATCCTTAATAGATGGACCAATGCCAAGCCTCGTGCCTGGGAACAGACGTACTACTGCATGGGCCATAAGATGTGCTGCCGAGTGCCGCAACACCTCTAAAGCTTCGGGGTCAGACGCCGTGACCAGTTCAACGGCATCCCCATCTTTAAGGATTGTACGCAGGTCCATTAGTTCACCGTTTATTCTAGTGGCCACAGCTTCCTTGGCCAGCCGACGGCTGATTAACTCAGCCAACTCGTATCCGGTGCTGTTCGCCGGCACCTGACGCATGGCACCGTCCTTTAGTACAACGTTGATCATGTTCATCACTGAGACCTCCTTATTGGTATTAAAAAACTCTCGTCCCTGCATATGCATGCAGGGACGAGAGGCTACTCCCGCGGTTCCACCCTATTTGGTATCTGATACCCGACTTCCAGGCGTTTAACGCACGCAACACGACTGTCCTCATCGGCAGCGGCTCGGGAGGCGGTAGCTTTAGCCATCACAACCTGGGAGCTTTTCAGCCTGAGGCTCCCTCTCTGAAACGTGTGAGTGCGGCTTTCTCCGTCAATGCTTTGCCTTATTATATGCCAGGATTCTAGCCCCCGTCAATATGCTCTGCAGCTGCCGGGACATAGTTTGGCTGCTTCTGTAACAGGAGAACCACACCCAGGCCAGTCCCTAAAAGGGCAGTCAGCAAGAATGGCGCATTGACATTCTTAGCGTACAGCCACCCTGCCGTGTAGGGCGCAACTGTCCCCACCAGACCTGTGAGCAGATTATAGATGGCAAAGCTCATGCCCATAGCCCGGGCAGCGCCTACGCCGCTGATGGCTGAGGACATCAGTGACTGTACGGCAGAAGCCCCGCCTCTGGCGAAAAAGACCAGCGCGAGAAAGACCGGCACCGGGTTAACCACCTGCAGGATGTAACACAGGGCGAGTCCAACAAAACCTATGCCCATGACCCGGGTAACGCCGAACCTGTCTGCCGCCTTGCCCACCACCGGTGCTAGAAAGACACCACCTAAAGCCGTGACCGAGCCAAGCATGCCAATCAGGAAAAGATCTGCACCCACAACGTCCTGCAAAAAGGGAGTGACAAAGGAATGTGGCAGATGAGTTACGAAGAACCCGACTGAAAATAGGGCTACGTATCGCCAGTAGCTTCGCGGCAGTATTCGCAGGGAGAACCGCTGGGACCTGTCAGTAACGGCTTCAGGATAGCTGCGACCAATCATCAGCATAACAGCCGTTGAAGCTGTGTACAGCACAAAGCTGAACCAGAACACCGAAGTAATACCCCACGATTCCGCCATAAAGCCGCCAATAGCCGGAGCAAATACCATGCCCAGGGAATAAGCGGTGGCAAAAACCATGGTAAACGCCTGACTGCGGTTCTCGGGGGTGGAGCGATCGGCGATGTAGGACTGCACTGAGGAGTTGCAGAACATGGAGAAGTATAGCAGGAAATAACCCGGAATAAGCCCGGTCCAATGTGTGGCATATGCGAACACCAGGGGGACAGGGATACACATAGCCCAACCCACCAGCAGGACTTTGCGCCGCTCGAAACGGTCAGCCATAAATCCTCCCGGCAGAGCCGAAGCGGTGCTTAACGCGAGGGCAATTGACCCGAGCAAGCCTAACTCCACCGCCGATGCACCCAACTGGCGTATATGCGCTGGAAGTATCACGCTGTATAGGCTCATGGCCATGGCAAACAGCAGCATGGACGCAAACAGCACCCAAAGATCCCTATGCAATCTGGGCATGACCTGCCCTCCTCGCTTTGATACGTAGCGTCTGGTCTGTAGCACAATAAAAAGAGGCCGGAAACCAGAGGTCCAACCTCCAACTTCTAACCTCTAACTTCTGCAAATGGTGGGAGCAACAGGGATCGAACCTGTGACCTCTACCGTGTCAAGGTAGCGCTCATCCCAACTGAGCTATGCCCCCAAGCAAAATTGATTATACAGGGCCAAGGCTTGAGTGTCAACCAGACTAATAGTTGAGCTTTTTCGAGAAAAGCCTTGCCTGATGTCCCGAACTGTAGTATTATTAGCTGTGTCTGAAAGAGATGGCCTAGAATTGACCACTAAAACCAAGTCCAAGTCTAGCCAGCCCGAAGTAGGAACTATTAGAAATCAAAGGAGAGGTTTTAGTGATGTACAACGACAAACAACTTAGCTGCCGCGACTGCGGCGCAGACTTCGTCTTCTCGGCCAGCGAACAGGAGTTTTACGCTTCCAAGGGTTTTGAGAACGAACCCACCCGTTGCCCCACCTGCCGTGCAGCTCGCAAGGCTCAAAACGGCGGCGGACGTGGCGGACGCATGGGTGACCGTGGCGAACGCCAGATGTTCACCACCACTTGCTCAAGCTGTGGCAAGCCTGCAGAAGTTCCCTTCCGTCCCAGTGGCGACAAGCCCGTCTACTGCAAGGATTGCTTCCAGCCCAGAAGCAGATACTAGGAACCATAAAGGGGCTGTGTGAAAAGCCAGCCCGCAGAACCGCTTGAAACGTAAGTTTCAGGCGGTTCTTTGTCTTGCGCTTAAGAGGTGGTAAAATA
>DDWC01000225.1 GCA_002345475.1 Firmicutes bacterium UBA2296 | reverse complement strand
CCCAGCTCTTCGGTGAGCGCATGATGATTGCCAATGCCACCGGCTGTACGTCAATTTACGGCGGCAGCGCACCATCCTGTCCTTACACCACCAATGCCGATGGACACGGACCGGCCTGGGCCAATTCGCTCTTCGAAGACAACGCCGAGTTTGGCTACGGTATGGCACTGGCGGTGGCTCTTAAGCGCAATAAGCTCACCGAGCTAATGGAGCTGGCTCTGAAGGCTGATCTTCCCGCCGATCTCAAGGAAGCTTTCGAAGGATGGCTGGAAGGAAAGAAGGACGCTGCCAAATCACGCCTCTATGGTGACAAGATTCGCGCCCTGATTCCCGCCATGATCGGAGATACTTGCTGTACTTTGCGCGAGACTCTCGAGGGCATTATGACTTTCGAAGAGTACCTGACCAAGAAGTCCATTTGGATAGTCGGCGGAGACGGCTGGGCTTACGACATCGGGTTTGGCGGTCTGGACCACGTGCTGGCATCAGGCGTGGACGTTAACGTACTGGTTCTGGACACAGAGGTGTATTCGAACACCGGCGGACAGTCCTCAAAGGCTACACCCACTGCTTCTGTGGCCAAGTTCGCCGCCGCTGGCAAGCGCACCCGCAAGAAAGATCTCGGTCGCATGATGATGTCCTATGGCTACGTCTACGTAGCTTCCGTGTCCAGCGGTGCCAATCGTAATCACACTCTGAAGGCCATGCTGGAGGCCGAGAAGTATGACGGACCTTCTCTGGTTATCGCCTACGCTCCTTGTATCGCTCATGGTATCGACATGGGCTTCACCCAGAAAGAGGGTAAGCTGGCGGTAGACAGCGGGTACTGGCCACTGTATCGCTACAACCCGGAACTCGAAGCCGAAGGCAAGAATCCCTTCGTCCTCGATTTCAAGGAACCCACCTACAATTTCCGCGACTTCCTCATGGGAGAAGTTCGCTATTCAACTTTGCTCAAGCAGTTCCCCGAAGTAGCCGAAGGGTTGTTCGCTCAGGCAGAGGAAGACGCGAAGTGGCGCTACGCGACGCTTAAGCGTCTGGCAGACAATTAATCCCGACCGAGGTTGGACAAAGCAGGGCCCGTATGACGGGTCTTGCTTTGTTTCGAGTATGAAAAGAAGACGCCTGAGGCTTCTCTTCCTGTTTCTGTTTGTGGTTCTTGCTCTGTCAGTGTATAGCGTTACATCACGTCCGGAACCGTCGCTTCCCGTGACCCCTTCGACCCCGGATATCCCGGTCCGGACTATCCCGAATCCCGTCGTCCTCATAGACCCAGGGCATGGCGGGGGCGATGGCGGCGCCGTCTGGGGCGGGGTCAACGAGAAAGACATAAATCTGGCCATTGCCCTGCAACTCCGTGACGTTCTTTCGGCGGCGGGTATGGTTGACGTAGCTATGACCCGTGATACTGATGTTCATGTCACTGCTACAAGACGAGTGGAAATTGCCGATTCGGTCCACCCGGCGCTCATTGTTTCGATTCACGCGAACTCCTTCGACCTGGCTTATGTACGCGGAGTTGAGACTTATTACAGGGTTAACAGTGAAGAGAGCCTGGCGGTAGCGCTGCTTCTTCATGAAGCAGTGCTGCAAAGCTATCGCGATACCGGGCATGCGACCATGGACCGAGAGATACGGCCAGGAAACTTTCGCATTATAACTCGTCCCGCAACCAGACGAGCAGTATTACTGGAAATAGGCTATCTGTCCAATCGTGACGAACGAGCCATCTTGACCGATAGTTCTTTCCAGGCGGCGCTGGCAGAGAACCTGGCGCACAGCATTACTCTGATTCTGACATCGAGGCCGTAAGGCCTCTTTTTGCTTCGGTGCTAAGAATAATTTGTGATAATTCTTCTCAGAAAAGCAGGAATATAAAGCCTTACGAAGAATGAGTATAAAGACGCATATCCCGTAGAAAAAACTAAATGCGCATAATTATCGAAAGGAGCAATGCTAATGAACGCAAGAGTAGGAAAAGTAGCGCCCAATTTCACAACCAGGGCGTTTCACAAGGGCGAGATCAAGGAGATTTCGCTGGAAGATTATCGCGGCAAGTGGGTAGTTCTCTGTTTCTATCCCGGTGATTTCACCTTTGTTTGACCGACGGAGATATCTTCGATAGCCGTGAGCTATCCTGAACTCCAGAAACTCGGTGTTGAAGTAATCAGTGTCAGCGTTGACAGCCCGTTCGTGCACAAGATCTGGAACGAACAAGAGCTTTCCAAGATGGTTGACGGCGGTGTTCCCTTTATCATGGCTTCAGACATGGGAGGCAAGATCGGTTCCCTTTATGGAGTTTACGATGACGAGGGTGGCGTGGACATTCGTGGCCGTTTTCTCATTGATCCAGAAGGTGTCGTTCAGGCCATGGAGGTTCTTACCCCGCCTGTTGGACGTAATGACGCGGAGCTGTTACGGCAGATCCAAGCCTTTCAACACCATCAGGCCACCGGGGAAGTTGTACCGGCGGGTTGGCAGCCTGGCAAGAGCACTCTGAAACCCAGCACAGCACTAGCTGGAAACGTCTGGAAAGAGTGGCAGCCCAAGAAATAGTACAGGAGCAGGTTGACAGGTTGTGTCGACCCGAGTAGAATATGTTCCAAGTACATAAGTCAAATCGTCGATAGGGACGAGTAGTCTGACGCGAAACCTAGCGAGCCGGGGATTGGTGTAAGCCCGGTGTGGAGTATCAGATGAAACACACCCTTGAGTGCAGACCGAAACCACTGGGAGTAGGCTCTGACGGAGGCTTCCACCGTTAAAGGGAAGGGGATATAAGGGCGTTAGCTCCGTATCCTTTCATGAGTGGGCTATTTATGGCCAATTAGAGTGGGACCACGGGATAACTTCTCGTCTCTTAGGAGACGAGAAGTTTTTTTATTGCGGAGGTGTTAGTGTGTCAACAGCAATGTCGGTCGGTTTTAGGCTACCCAGAGAAACCAGTGAAATCCGGCTTCTGGAATCTGCTTTGCATCATCATTGCCAGAAGCGGGGCTACGAAGAGGTGATGGTTCCCTGCCAAGGGGCTGCTACGAAAGACAACAATAGGCCTTTACGTGGTGACCTGACTCAGATGATGGGGTTGATGGTGTCCAGGGGCTATTTCACTTTGGGAGATGAAGTGCGTCTCCGGTGCAGTGGACCGATTTTCCGTGGAGACAGCGAGGGGTATCAGTTCAGCGCCGAACTGGTCAATGCGAGTTCCCCACAATCAGACACAGAAGTGCTGACGCTTGCCGGCGAAGTCATGGGCATAATGGGCATCGGACGTGCGACATTGATTGTAGGTTACCCTGCTGCGTTGCGGGAGATGCTTCTTGCTGGAGGGCTTACCCCAGAAATTGCCTCTCAGGCAGAGAACCACCTGCGGAGACAGGACCTTGTTTCCTATGGCGAAGTTCTCCGGGGAACAGAGCTCAGTGTCGCGCACCGAAGGGCTCTAAGCTCTATTCACCGGAGCATGGGCCTGGAAGAATGTCGAAAGTTTCTAGAGGAACAGCACGGATTGCACTGCGAACGGATGCGTAGGTTGATATTCGAGTTGGCGTCTCTTCCGGAGGATCCTGGCATCAGCGTAAACTTCGGATTGACGGGGAGTTTCGACTACTACACTGGATGTGTATTTCAGGGGCATTGCGGTATGGCAGGTCGGCCGGTTTTGACTGGGGGAAGGTACATGATTCATGAACAACCTTCTGTTGGTTTTGCCGTTGAAATCGATGCGGTGGTAGAAGCAAGGGAGGTGACGAGAAGTGCCAGTCGATCTTAGTGCGTCACTGGGTTACCCCGCGTGGCAAGATGATTGGATACGGTTCGTCCTGCCGACAGGCAGGATGATGAAAACGGGTCTTGAGCATCTCAGGCGGGCTGGCTATAGCTGGGAAGAGGGCGGTAGCTCCCGCCGTCTGCTCTTTCACAATGATGTTCAAGGGGCGATGCTTCTGCTGGCCAAGCCTTCTGACGTGCTGACGTACGTTAGCCGCGGGGTTGCTGATCTTGGCATCATCGGCAAAGATATGCTACTTGAATCGCAGACGGAAGTGGTGGAATTGGCAGACCTTGAGTTTGCCCAATGTCGCCTGGTGCTGGCAGCGCCTGCAGGATCCACAGACGTGCGGGCCGGTATGCGGGTAGCTACAAAGTATCCCAACCTTGCGCAAGGGTACTTCTCTCGCCTGAACCTTCCTGTCGAGTTGATCTTGCTACAGGGAAGCGTTGAGCTAGCCCCTTTGGTCGGGTTGGCTGACATGATTATAGACCTGGTTGATAGTGGGCAGACCTTAAAGGAGAACGACCTTGTGGTTCTCGATACAGTAGTTAAGTCAAGCGCCAGACTGGTAGCAAACAGCTCCAGTTACCATGTGAAGCCGAAACTTCTCAGCACGGTAGCTGAGAGGGTTGAATCTATGACGATTCGGGGGGAAAGCAATGCGCATTCTTGATAGGAAAGAGTTTATGGAGATCTGTGCTAAGAGGCGCAGGCGGGGGAACGGTTCACCTGAACAAGAGAGTGTTGTCGCCGGGATTATTGCGGAGGTAAGGCGGAGAGGCGACGCAGCGGTAAAGGACTACACCCGTATGTACGATGGCTGCGAACTCACCTCTCAGGATTTTCTTGTATCAAGAAGAGAACTGGACGAAGCCTGGGCAGGACTTGGGGAGAATATGCGCAGAGCCCTGGAAGTAGCGGCGCGGGAAATTTCAGACTATCACCGACATCAGGTACCTGGCGACTATAGCTACGTTAGTTCTGACGGATCCCATTACCAGATGGTGAGCAGAGCTCTTGAGTCAGCAGGCATCTATGTTCCTGGGGGGACAGCCCCTTACCCATCTTCCGTACTTATGGGGGTCATCCCTGCCGTCATCGCCGGAGTACAGGATATCGCAGTGTTTACTCCTCCCGGGCAGAAAGGGAGGGTCGCTCCCGAAATACTAGCTGCGGCCCGGCTGGCCGGTGCCAACAGAGTATATCGGCTAGGGGGGGCACAGGCCATTGCTGCAATGGCCTTCGGCACAGAGAGCATCATCGCAGTCGACAAAATAGTCGGACCTGGTAATAGCTATGTGACAGCGGCAAAGAGGCTTGTCTTCGGTCATGTGGATATCGACATGCTGGCCGGTCCGAGCGAAATACTGATTCTTGCCGACAGTACCAGTAATCCTGCTTTCTTGGCAGCAGACATTCTGGCTCAGGCGGAACATGATGTTGAGGCCACCGCTGTGTTGGTATCCCTCGACAGAAGTATGATAGGCAAAGTGCAGGCAGAAATAGCCCTTCAGATAGAGGCCCTGGCACGCCGAGAGATCGCTGCTACTTCCCTTGCCAGGAATGGCTGGGCAGTAGAAGCCATGGACAGGGGTGACGCAGTACGATTGGCCAATGCCTATGCCCCAGAACATCTGGAACTGATGCTCAGTGAACCCGAGGCACTCCTGGCTCAGGTTCACAACGCCGGCGCTGTGTTTCTCGGGCCGTATACGCCAGAAGCGATGGGGGATTATGTATCCGGAACTAATCATGTACTACCAACCGGCGGAACAGCCCGTTTTTCATCGGGTCTTTCAGTACACAGCTTTCGCAAGACAATGTCGGTCAGCAAACTTAGCAAACAGCGATTTGATCTGCTGTCGCCACACGGCGAGATAATTGCCCAGGCTGAAGGACTCACGGCACATTTTGCTTCAATGCAGATAAGGAGAAGGTGTTTGACATGATTATCATGAGCAGGAATGAGTATCCGCAGGACGTGGTCTCCGAAGTGAAGGACGAGATAATCGCCAGGATTCGCAACACAGAACTCAACAGGTACCCTGGCCAGGGGGAAACCCTGAAAAAAGTTGCCTGCGCTTTCGGTGTCAAAGACGGTGAAGTGTTATTGGGAAATGGTTCTGACGAACTAATTCAGCTTCTCGCGCTGAAGTATGGTCTTGGGAAAAAATCGGTCATTCTCGATCCGTCTTTCTCCATGTACAGGAAATGCCTGGAAAGCGTGCAGAGCCGAATAGTCGACATCCCTCTCGACAGTAATTGGCAGCCTGACTTGCAACTGCTGC
>DDWC01000119.1 GCA_002345475.1 Firmicutes bacterium UBA2296 | reverse complement strand
TGGTTTGTTGACGAGCAAAGGGAAGAGGAGAACTCCTTTGATAACCACCTGAGGACTCTGAAACGCTTTGGCAAGGACGTCATGTTCCACATGGACAAGGAGCTGGGCACAAGGGTATTCGTACCGCCAGCTGCAGAGTAAATTGACCGCAAGAAAAGAGCACCCCGCAAAGGGTGCTTTTTTCTTGCGGTCGACGCGGCATGTTGCTGGCAGAACCCCCTCTTAGAGGCCTGCTTCCCGCAGGATCGCGTGCAATTTGTCTACCTCGGGCTGTGACAGGGGCAAGAGCGGCGGGCGCACATTGCCTCCGAAGTAACCCAGGTAATCCAGAGCGGATTTGAGTCCGCTAATGCCAAATTTGGAGGTAACGGCGGCGTTTGGAGCAAGCAGTTTCTGCTGCGCCTGCCGAGCTTCATCTATCTTCCCGCCGTCAAACAGATTGACTACTTCGACGCTTAACTCCGGCATGATGTTGGCCACGGCCAGGGTTCCCCCTACACCGCCCACAGCCAGAGTCGCCAGCAGGAAGCTACCGGAGCCGGCAAACACGGAGAAATCGTCGGCTGTGCCGGCACATACTTCGGCTATCTGCACGATGTTCCCGGAGCTGTCCTTTACACCGACTATATTGGGGTGCTTGGAAAGTTCGATTACCAACTGTGTCGACAGGTTCATGCCGGTGTTGCGGGGCATATTGTAGACCATGAGAGGTATTGGCGAGGCGTCGGCAACTGCGGTGTAGTGCACCTTAAGCACAGCGTCGGTATAACTGCCCTTGTAGAAGCTGGGGTTAATGACCAAAGCTGCATCGGCACCGGCAGTAGCACAGTCTTTGGTCAGACGAATGGTTTCCGCGGTGGTTTCACAGCCTGTTCCAGCGATGACCAGTTTGTCCTTGGGCAGATGCTCGCGCACAAAACGTACCATGGCGACTTTCTCTTCGTAGCTAAGCAAGGCGAACTCGCCGTTGCTACCCAGTACAACGAGACCGGCCAGAGATGACTTGCCCCACTTGGCGAGGTTGTCCTTAAGCTTGTCCCAGGCAATCTGATCGTCGACAAAGGGGGTGGGGATGGGAGCGAAAATACCTTTTATTATGGGGACCACGTCCTTTCGTTACCTTATGAAGTTGAACTACGATAGCCTGATGACTGCTGATGACGCTGATTGGGCCTGATTAGGTCGAGGAACATCGGACACTGATTCAACAGAGGAACAACGGTTCGCCTGCAGGTGCCGCTCATATCAGCGCTCCTTCAGGTTAATCAGTTCTAATCAGGATGTCGCTTCCCTACACCAAGCCATCAAACTTCGCTTCGGCGGCGGTGATGTCTACGGTGAGGCCCTGATCCTTAAGGGCTTCTCCGATCAGGGTGACGGCGCGGCGCAGTTCAGCTGTTGTGACATTGCCCATGTGCCCGAGACGGAAGGCCTTGCCGGCCAGACCAGCCAAAGCGCCAGCGACGACCATACCCTTACTGCCAAGACTCTTGCGGAAGGCAGCGTCTTCAACGCCGGCGGGATAGACGAAGCAGGTCAGGGTGGGGGCGGCGATGTCTTCGTCGGCCAGAGGTTTGAGACCGTAGGTCTTAAGTGCCGAGCGCACGGCAAAGGACCACTTGCGGTGACGCACATATCTGGCATCCAGGCCTTCAGCCATGATCATCTGCATAGCTTTGTGGTAAGCGTAGAGCATGTTTACCGCAGGTGTAGCAAAGTACTTGCCGGGATCCTTCATAATAGGTAACCAGTTGTGGATGTCGGCGTAGTAGGCCGGCACTTTGCCGAGCTTTTCGCGGGCGGCCAGAGCCTTGGGACCAAAGGCGACAATGGCCAGGCCTGGAGGCACGCCGATAGCTTTTTGTGAACCGGTGAGCACTACGTCGATCTTGCACTCGGGGCACTCATAGGCCCGGCCCATATCTTCGGCGATGGCGGCTGTGGCGCAGACTCCGTCCAGGATAACCAGCGCCCCATGTTGTTTGATGAGAGGAATGAGCGTTTGCAGATCGGCTTCGACGCCGGTTGAGGTATCCACATGGGTGATGGTAACGGCCTTATAGCCGCCTTGCTTCAGCTTGGCGCCAACCAGTGCCGGATCGACGCGTTGGCCCCATTCACTGGCTATGACGTCGACGTGGATGCCAAAGCTTTCTGCCAGCTTGATGAAGCGATCTCCGAAATAGCCCTGACTGAGCACCAGGACCTTTTCGCCCGGGGCCACTGTGTTGACGATGGACATTTCCATGGCCAGGGTGCCGGAGCCGGCGACGATGAAGACCTCGCCGTCGGTGTTAAACATTTCCCTCGTCATGGCCAGACTCTCCAGGGTAACCTTGACCACGCGGGGGTCGGTATGGGCGTATGTCTCCGAAGCCAGGGCGTCGTAGATTTCGTCCACTACGGGCGTCGGCCCGGGGATAAGTAACATTTCTTTGTTGGGCATGGGATCATTCCTTTCATTGGCGGGAGGATGTTGGTGTTAGTCGTCGGTTGTGTGTTGTCGGTTGTATGCTGTCAGAGCACCTGCTGTGCTCCTACGTCACTGCAACCTAGAAAAACAGAGCGGATAGAACCTCTTTTGATCGGATGGCACGGATAGGTACGGATGGGGACGGATTGGAGAGAATCTCGGTTTGAACAGGGTTTGGCGTTGTCTCCCTTTCTCATCCGGCTTATCCGATTAATCCGTCTTATCCGATTAATCCGTCTTATCCGAGCGAAAGATCCCTCGGTCGTCCCACTCTCGCTTTTTTGCTGTCTGCTGATTGCTGAATGCTGAGTGCTGAGTGCTCCCCTATCGCCTTGCGGCTGGCGGCTTCCCCTAGAACGTCGTTGCTCCGGTGAACTTGCACTTCTCGACCTTAATGGCCGGGAGCAGGCTGTTAAAGGTGCTCCACCAGTCGCGTTGCAGTTTGCGGTCGGCGGAAATTAGCGAGGCGTGGCTTAGCACCCTGAGAACACTGTCGGTCATGCGCAGGTTCTTAATGGGATGCTTGATTTCGCCATTCTCTATGTAGTAGGTGCCGTCCCGGGTGGTCCCCGTCATTATGACCTCCATGGGCTCAGGGCAGTGAGTGTAGTGGAAGCGGGTGATGTAAATGCCCTTTTTGGTGTTCTTGATCATCTCGTCCAGGCTGGAACTTCCGGCTGCCATGACCATATTGGCGGGCAGTCCCCCGACGTAGCGGGGCATGGCGTGGCCGGTGGATTTATTGCCGTCTTTGTGGGCAGCGAAGGAGTCGTAGACCGCACCGCGGGCAATCCCGTCTTCGATGAGGCTGATCTTCTGCTTGGCCACGCCTTCCATGTCAAAGGGCATGTTTAGCGTGTGGGGGTTGTAGGCGTCATCCCAAATGGAGATGTTGCTGCCGGTAATCTGCTGCCCCATCTTGCTGCTCATGAAGCTGCGACCGTCCTGAACGGCACCGCCGTTAAAGCCCAGATACCCAAGGAAGCGGATCAGGTCACTGACGGCATAGGGCGTGAAGACCACTTCGTATTCGCCGGTGGTGATGTCGCGCCCACCCTGACTGAGCAGGGCGCGCTTGACGGCTTCTTCTCCCACGGCAGCGGCGTCGATATCAGCTACGTTGCGGGATAACGAGTCGGCGTAGCCGGTGCCGGGATCGCGGTCATTTCCGATCACGGTGCGCAAGTAGGAACTGGTGGACTGATTATAGGCCCGGGTTCCCAGGCTGCTCAGCACTGCCAGCTCGCTGGTTTCGGTAAAGAACGATCCGTAAGCCAGGTAATCCACCTTGTCGGCGGCGTTAATGACCGCCTCGATTGTCTTGGCCCGCTCCTCGGGTGTGCAGGTGGCTGTGGCAGCGTAGTAGTTGGTCATGTCCTGATGATCCGTCGGTTCGGGCAGGCTGACGAAATCACGGTTGTCTTCCTGCAACTTGGCCAGCATCTCGGCAGTCTCCACCAGCTGTTTGATGCCTTCGGAGTCAAGCCGGTTGACTGTGGCGGTGCCAATTTTCTTGCCGAAGACGACCTTCAGCGTCAGGGTGGCGTTGTTCTTGGTGAGGTTCTGATGAATGGTGTTGCGGGCAAAGCGGCTCATGTTAAAGTTTTCGCCCTGCAGGCGCACCTCGGCCTGATCCGCTCCGGTTTGCTTCAGAACGTGCTCCATTACCTCAAAGCTCTTGTCTCGACCGATCATTCGCCAACACCTACCTTTATGTCTCTGAATCTGGCTGGAGCCGCACCGTGGGCAGGATGCGCGATTTGTATGGGCTCGCCCTTGGCACAACTGGGCATACCCCATAAATGCCATTCGCCGTCCTGCTTGCCAGAAACAGCGTCGCAGGCGTTCCAGAAATGAGTGGTCATGTCGGTGTAGGCCGGGTTCTTAAGTAGCTTGGTAATTGAGCCGTCTTCAATTTCGTAGGCATACTCGGTGCTGAAATGGAAGTTAAGGCGTTTGTCATCCAGGCTCCAGCTCTTGGGTTGCTCCATAAAGACGCCGTGTTTAGTGTCCTTGATAATCTCGTCAAGAGTCCAGTCGCCGGGGTCGAGGCTTATGTTGACCATGCGCACCAGCGGAATGTTGCTCCAGCTGTCGGCGCGGGCTGTACCATTGCTCTTTTGCCCGATGGCGGCTGCCGTCTCGCGGGAGGTCAGGTAGTTGACGAAAAGGCCCTTATCCACGATTGTAGTGCGCTGGGCAGGTACTCCTTCATCATCCCAGCCAAAGGTGCCAAGACCTCCGGGGATGGTGGCGTCAGCTACCAGGGTTACGTCTGGACTTCCGTACTGGTAGTTGCCCAGCATGTGCGGGTTAAGGAAACTGGTGCCCGCGTAGGTGGCTTCACTGCCCAGGACACGGTCTAGTTCAATGGGGTGACCTGTGGATTCATGAATCTGCAGGGCCAGTATAGAGGAACCCAGGATAAGAGAAGTTTTTGTCTTAGGACATACATCTGCTGTCAGCAGTTCGACGGCTTCTTTGCCTAAGCTACGGGCTGTCCCGGCGAGATCCATGGACGTTATGAACTCAAAGCCGGCCTGCGAGTAGTCGCTAAAGCTGCGCCGTTGCACATCGTTGTTGCCTGCTGCTGTAGCTGAGATGTTAATGCCGGTCTCCAGTATCTCCTGTTCGATTTCACTGCCTTCGGTGCTGACAAACCACTTGTGGTACTTCAGTGCAGAAAGCATGGACGTGGCCACCCGCACCTGGTCGTGGGACTTCATTTCCTCGTCCAACGATTTAAGCAAGTCAAGCTTGTCCTCCATGGGCATTTCGAAAGGGTCGATCTTGACGGTGCTCTTGTACTTGTCCACCACTGGAGTCAGTTCAGAAAGCACGATAGGGTCTCGCTGCACGCTGGCGCTCGCCCGGGCAATCTTAACCGCCTCGGCCGCACAACGGCGCAGCTCTTCGGGGGTCATGACACTACTGCTACAGAAACCCCAGCCACCCTTGACAAGGACTCTAACCCCAACACCACTATCTTCGGTGCGCGCGATACTTTGCACGGCACCGTTCTTGGTGGTAATGGGCTCGTGCTGACGTTTCATGTAACGGGCATCGGCGTAATCCGCGCCGAGACGCTGCGCTTCGTCCAGCGCTATCTTGAGCAGATCCTTCAAATAAATCACCTCGACTTCTATTATTGCACGCTATTTAACATGTTCTACGAAAGTGGGGCATTTCCTTCGCCACACGGATGATTTTGTTGCGCCACTGTGGGCAGGAGAAGTGTCGAGGGCGGGAGAAGATACAGGGAGGGGCGCACGGGGAAGGGCGAGGGGCTGTTAGCTCTTGGCTCTTGGCGCTTGGTGGAGACGATGCTTGTCGCTAGTCTCTTGTCGTCTGTCGTCAGAGGCCCTCGTAGCTGCGACACCATGAGTCGCGGGTTATGGGTACGACGGGGGCCGCGAGTCACGGCCTCGCCGCTACAACCTTCAAGTGAACAAGGCACGGCTTCTCAGCCAATTGCTGTTTGCTGAATGCCGAATGCTGACTGCTACTAAGCGCCAAGCGCCAAGCGTTAAGCGCTATTCCGGTACACGAAAGGAGCATCATCATGATTAAAGAGTTGAAGTTAGGCAAGCCGGAACTGCATCCGGAGTGTTTTGTGGCCGAAAATGCCCAGATCATCGGCATGGTTAAGGCCGGGAGGAACACGAGTTTCTGGTACAGCTCAGTAACGCGCGGCGACATGGAGAAAGTAGTCATAGGCGACTACTGCAACGTCCAGGACGGGGCCATGTTACATGTGGATTCGCGCTGGCCGCTGACACTGGGCGATTACGTTACTGTCGGACACGGGGCCATACTGCACGGTTGCACCATTAAGGACAAGGTACTGGTGGGCATGGGCTCGGTTATACTAAACGGCGCCGTAATCGGTGAAGGTTCAATCATCGCCGCCGGCGCGGTGGTCAAGGAAGGCATGGAAGTGCCACCTCTGTCACTGGTGGTGGGTGTCCCGGCCAAGGTTGTTCGAACCCTGGATGCCGGAACCTTGAAGGATCGCCAGGCCCATGCCGAGAAGTATGTGGCACTGTGGAAAGAGAACTACTGATTAGCCTGCAGCCGCCAGTCAAGAAGCTATTCCAGCTTGGATAGGAGATTGTGGAGCTATAGTGGAGCAATTGGTGAGCCATGGTTAAGCTGTTGTTCAAGCAAAGAGCACGCCGTGTTCCAGCTTCCCTTCCACTTTTCCACATTCCACCTTCGACTGCCCGCTGATTGCTGAATGCTTAATGCTGAATGCTACTGGAACACCGGAGGTGCACTAATGGAAGACTCTTTAGGTAACGCCATTGTCTTGAGAGAACAGGGGGACCTCAGGGGCGCAAACGAAATGCTGTTGCGTCTGGTCGAAGTCAGCACTGATGATCCGCTGCTAAACTACCACTGCGCCTGGAGCTGCGACGCTCTGGGGCTGGAACGCGAGGCCGTACATTATTATGTCCGGGCGATGCACCTGGGCCTGCCGGACGAGGAAATGCAGGGTGCTATTCTGGGGCTGGGTAGCACCTACCGCGCCCTGGGAATGTACCAGGATGCCCGGGATATACTTGAGCATGGAATAGAGACTTTCCCTGACAACAAGGCCTTAATGGTCTTCTTCGCCATGACGCTGTACAATTTGCGTCTCTATGACAAGGCTATGGAACACACCCTGTTGGTGTTGGCGGAGACCTCGACAGATCACCGTATAGAGCGATACAGGCGCGCCATTGAGTTTTACGCGAGCAGGCTGGATGAGAAGTGGTAGCATAATTTCGGCGCATGGCGGAACAGAGTCATGGACAGCGACAGCCTGGTGAGCGTTCTGATGGGGAACTGATGCGGATAGGGCTGATAAGTAGAATGAGAAGGGATGGAGATACCGGTCTGTATGAACACGGTCTTGCGCTGACGCAGGACGCTTTGCGAGGACGCTGATGTGAAGGGATACGGGGACACTTTTCGCTTCCAACCACCAACACTAACAACTGGCAACTGACAACGAGCCCCACGATGCCACACAATGGTCCAACAATTGCTTAACCCCTTTCTCCTTTCTGCTTTCCACTTTCTGCTGGCGGCTGTCGGCTGTCGGCTGTCGGCTGATTATGTCCAAAATTCCACTGTCAATAGACAGGGAAAATGTCAC
>DDWC01000205.1 GCA_002345475.1 Firmicutes bacterium UBA2296 | reverse complement strand
CCTGGAGCCCGTTCCACGGCGCCCTGTACGCCGTCATTGAGTCAGTAGCCAAAATTGTGGCCATGGGCGGAGACCGCCGCTCCGTGCGGCTCACTCTGCAGGAATACTTCGAAAAACTGGGCACAGACCGCGCAAAGTGGGGCAAGCCCTTCAGCGCTTTGCTGGGAGCTTATCTGGCTCAGATGAAGCTTGGCATTCCAGCCATCGGCGGCAAGGACAGCATGTCAGGCACCTTTAAGGACATGAACGTCCCCCCCACTCTGGTTTCCTTTGCCGTGACGTCGGTGAACGTCAACCGCGTCATCTCTCCCGAACTTAAAGCCCCAGATAGCCATCTGGTGTTGCTCCCCTTAAGGCGAAATGCCCAGGAGATGCCCGATTTTGACGAGTTGATGACCAGCTACGACCGCGTCACCACGCTGATACATGACGACAAGATACTCGCCGCACAAAACGTAGGACACGGCGGTATAGCCGCGGCCGTAAGCAAAATGGCTTTTGGCAACCGCATCGGAGTCCGCATGAGCGCGGGGCTCACCCAGGAACAGCTTTTTGCGCCGGATCTGGGCAGCCTCGTCCTGGAAATACCTTCACACCTCGATCCAGGCACGTTGCTGAACGGCACTCCCTGGATTATGTTAGGGCAGACGCAGTCCCGACCTGTGATTAGCGTAAGAGATGCAGACATAAGCCTGGCTGATGCCCAGTCAGCCTGGGAGGAACCTCTGGAGGCAGTCTTTCCCACCCGCACCCCGGTACCAGACCGGACCACCCCTGCCCTGCTCCCCTGGGCCGAGCGCAGCTCTGTACGTCCCCGCCTCAAGCAGGTCAGGCCCAGGGTACTGATTCCCGTTTTCCCGGGGACCAACTGCGAATATGACACCGCCCGGCGTTTCGCCATGGCTGGTGCGGACCCGAAAATATTCATCTTCCGTAACCTCACACCTGACGATATCGAAGAATCTGTGCGGGCCATGGC
Source organism: Firmicutes bacterium UBA2296 (assembly GCA_002345475.1). Lineage (GTDB taxonomy): Bacteria > Bacillota > UBA994 > UBA994 > UBA994 > UBA2296. The sequence goes on along the minus strand of DDWC01000205.1, from coordinate 4,547 downwards.
CGCGAACATAGGCAAGTCACAAATAGTTGCCCTCCCTGGCGGCTTCAGCGCCGGCGATGAACCGGAAGGTTCTGGCAAGTTTATTGCCACCGTTTTCCGCAGCCCGCGCATCCGCGACGCCGTCATGGAACTGCTCTCCCAGAGAGATGGCCTCATGCTTGGCATCTGCAACGGTTTTCAGGCGCTGGTCAAGCTAGGCCTCCTGCCATACGGTGAAATCCGCGATCCCGATGAGCAGCAGCCAACCCTCACCTTTAACGCAATCGGCCGGCACGTTTCCTGCCTCACTGACACCAGGATCAGTTCGGTGCTCTCCCCCTGGTTTGCCGGCGTAAACGTGGGCGACATCCACCGAGTGGCCGTCTCCCACGGCGAAGGGCGCTTTGTGGCCAGTGACAGCGAGCTAGACCGTCTGGCCGCCAACGGACAAATAGCTACTCAGTATGTTGACCTTGAGGGCCGACCTTCACTGCTCATTCCCTACAACCCCAACGGTTCCTCTTATGCTGTCGAAGCCCTGACCAGTCCCGACGGGTGTATTCTCGGCAAGATGGGGCACTCAGAGCGCATTGGCAATGGGCTGTACAAAAACGTGCCGGGAGCCAAGGATCAGATGATTTTCGAGTCCGGGGTAAACTACTTCAGGATTTAGCAGTTCCCATACAAAACAGCAGGGAAGAAGCTCTTACAAGCCTTCTTCCCTGCTGTTTTGTCAGCTCACTTAGTCAACAGTAAATGAAATCTTAGCGTTGATCCTGTACTTGGTGATTTTGCCCTCGTTGACTACCGCCTGAAAATGCTGAATATATACCGATTCCACGTTGCGCACGGTTTTGCAGACCTCGTCAACTGCATTCTGCGTGGCTTTCTCCCAGCTCTCCGGGGATTCTGCCATGATTTCTATTACCTTTAGCACTGCCATGTCACCTACCTCCCTTCGTTTTTTTACCTTGCTAAGTCAATCTTATCACAATTACGTGTATACGAATGATTATCTGGACTATTATTAGGCATACTTCTTTAATCTAAGCCTTCGACCTGGGCACGAGCCTCAGTCGGACACAATATCATGCCGCCACTCGACAATGCGTATCGACTTACTGACTCTCAGATGGGACAATTGACGCAGACACAGCACTACACCAGAGAGATGGAGGACCACCGCATGAAACAGACATTTAACGTCCTGATAACAAGCTACCTCGAGGAAAATTTCGTGGAACAGATTCGCGCCGTAGACCCCCGTCTTCAAGTAATCTACGAACCTTCTCTAATAGCACCACCGAGGTACATCGCCGACCACAACGGCGACCCCAACTTTGCCAGGACAAAAGAGCAGGAGGCCCGCTGGCTCAGCCTGCTGCAGGAGGCCGATGTCCTCTTCGATTTCGATCACACGCACAGGCTGGATTTGCCCGAGCTGGCGCCTAACGTGAAGTGGATCCAGTTTACCAGTTCGGGAGTCGGTATGTTTGTGGATAAGTCGGGCTATGCCAGGCGCATGCCTGACGCCGTCTTCACCACGGCCTCGGGCATACACGCTCAACCACTGGCCGAGTTTTGCATCATGGTTATGCTCATGTTCACCCGAAGGTTATCACGCATGCAGGGGTACCAGAAGATGAAGGTCTGGGAGCGCTTCACCGGCAGCGACCTTTTGGGCAGCACACTGACAGTGGTAGGTGCGGGGCGGGTGGGCAGCAAAGTAGCCGCCTTCGCCAAAGCCATGGGCATGCACGTATTAGGCGTCGTTAGAGATGCTCAGGGTCGCGATCCGGCATCGCTAAATGTGGATGAGCTGTTCTCCTTTCACGATCTTATGCAGGTCTTGCCACGCAGCCAGTACCTGGTCCTCATTACACCCCATACCCCCGAAACCGAGAACATGATGGGACAGGAGCAATTCGCTGCCATGCCTGAGGGGTCGGTGTTTATCAACATCGGGCGGGGAGCTCTGGTGGTAGAGGAAGATATGATTAATGCCTTGCAAAGCGGTCACCTGGCGGGAGCCGGTCTTGACGTTTTCGCCACAGAGCCCCTGCCTCAGGATAGCCCGCTGTGGGAAATGCCTAATGTGCTGGTAAGCCCGCATTCCGCCAGTACTAGCGACAAGGAGAACGCCCTAATCACCGACCTTTTCTGCGACAATCTGCGCCGTTTTCTGCATAACGAGCCTCTGAGAAACGTGCTGGACGTCAAACTTCTTTATTAGTCGCTCAGATATTTCAGCCCGAAGTTCACAAAACACATTGAGGGGGACTTAATATGACAATCTGCGCATGGTGCAAGGAAGTGGCCTGCGCCAAGGAAGACCATTCCGGCAAACCAGCAGGCTGCCCCATGGGACAGGGAGAATGGCTAAGCGAAGCCCTGGCGGAATACGAGCTTACGCAGAACAGGGCCATTGCACAAGTGGCCGCCCACACTGAAAAACACGGCTACTGCCAGTGGACCCGTCTGCAGGAGACAGCCGAGTTCGCCGCCTACGCGGGATACAGCAAGCTCGGCCTGGCCTTTTGCAGCGGGCTACACCGCGAAGCGCGTATTGTAGCCGATTTCTTCAGACACAAAGGTTTTGCCGTTGTTTCCGCGATATGTAGCGCAGGGGGCATACACAAGGAGACTCTGGACATCAAACCAGAAGACAGGTTCAACTCCACAGGCTTTGAGGCCATGTGTAACCCCATCGGCCAAGCCAAGCTATGTAATGAAAACGATACCGACTTCAATGTTGTGTTAGGCTTGTGTGTGGGGCATGACTCACTCTTTTTCAAGTACAGCAAGGCCCCGGCAACAGTTCTCGCAGCGAAAGACCGGGTCCTTGGGCACAATCCCCTCGCGGCAGTTTACTGCGCGCACAGCTACTATGCAAAGCTACACAAGTGAGTTGGGACGTTCTGAACGTCTGGAGGTAACACAATGGAAGCGAACAAGTTTTCCAAACACTTCTCTAGCGACACATTCATCTCCAGGCTTGGCAGTGTCGCCAAAAGAGCAGGGCTAAAAGTAGTTTACACAGGACTCTTGCTATACTACGTGCTGCAGGAGGACATCCCCAAAAGAACCAGGACCATCATCTATTCCGCTCTGGGGTACCTGGTGTTTCCTCTGGACGCCATCCCCGATGCTATACCGGCCGCCGGTTACACTGACGATATCGGCGTGCTCATACTGGCCCTGGCGACAGTCGCTATGTATGTGAATGACGACGTCAAAAACAAGGCGAAGGCGAAGCTTCACACCTGGTTTGGCGACGTCGCAGAATCCGACCTTAAAGAAGTGGATGACCATTTGGACACACAGGAATAGCCACCACCCGATGGAACCTTGCACGGCCTCATTCGTCTAGAATGTGAGCCCATCCCATAAGACGAATGCAAAGGAGGTCCCAAATGAAGGCTGTTTCTCTATCGCTTCTCGCTTCAGTGACAATAGTCGCCCTGTCCGCCTGCGCGCCACAGCAACCACCCGTTGTCCCGCCTCCCCTACCCCCCGCGCCCTTTGATCGGGACGTGCCATTCGAGAGCTACGCAGTCCAGGTAGACGGCCAGGAAACCCCAGGCATCACCTTCGGGGGCTTTGAAAGGGAAGCCATGCAGGGAGATCAGTATACCCTTGTGGTGGCTCACCGCGGCGAATCTCCTTCCACCGGGTATGGCTTGCGCGTCGACGGCATCCTGACCGATGGGCAGGGGCGTTATCAGGTGCACGTCACTCTGCTTAACCCCGACCCGGAGCTACCCCAGTCCGATGTGCTCACCTATCCCATCGACAGCGTCATCATTGAGGGCTATGACAAAAACTCGGTCTTCGAAATGGTGGTCGATGCCACCTTGACGGGGCCCTACGAACCGTCAGAAGTAGCCTTTGAGGACTTCACGGACGACTGGATAGAAGAACAACTTGACCCTGAGGGCGGTGTCGTGTTTTATCCTCTGGTCATGCAAACCAGCGGGGTTGACACGGCGCTGGCGGCTTACCGCGAGCTTTGCCCGACGACCGGTTACGGCATCACCATAACTCGAGTGACAAAAACCTATGACGGGCTGATCACGGTTTACGTCAGGCTCCGCGACCCTGCCCCCGGCTCCGGACAGGACGACGTCATTACCCAGCCCTTGCATTCCATACGGATCCGGGGCAACAGTCCCCAGTGGCGATACACACTGGTTATAGAAGAATAATGTGGGCATTAAAGAGTCCTGCAACTGTCGATTGAGAACTGCAGGACTTTTTCTTTATAAAGAAGTCAATCTTTGCTCGTATGACTGCATTAATCTGTAGCTGCATCAAAAGCCTGGAGTTGTGTCCGCATTGTGCCCAGCTGCAAGAGACTCACGACAATCATCCTGAAGCGGTCGCCCTAGTCTTCACCCTTTGGGCCGATCTTTCTCAGCAGCACGATCAGTATCCAGAATATCGCCGTCGCCAGAAAGATGGTCGGGTATGCTATGGATGAGACACGAAGTGCTTCCATTACTGTCTGCATTGCCGTATCCTCACGATGCCAGGAGCGCCAGAATGAGTCCGCCAGCAATTACCGAGCT
>DDWC01000007.1 GCA_002345475.1 Firmicutes bacterium UBA2296 | reverse complement strand
TACATCACCAGAGAGTGGTACCCGCACTTCCTGGCGGTTAGGCGCGGCGGCAAGACTTTTGCCGAGGAATACGCGGATGGTGGGATAAGCCACTTCGCCAAGCGCATATATGACGTGGTGAGCGAATACGAAGTTCTGCCGCTTCATGCTATTAAAGAACTGGCCGGCTTCTCCAAGGAGAACGCCTCGGGGTTTGACCGGGCCCTGGTGGAATTGCAGATGGGCATGTACCTTACCATGTGCGGCCGGCAGCAGAAACTTTCCAAGACAGGGGAGGAGTACGGTTGGTCGTCCACCGTGTTCTGCACAGTAGAGCGATACTTTGGCGAGGACATCCTGCGCGAGGCTGAAAAAATCAGTGAAGAGAAGGCCATAGAAAGTATAACCAGGCAGATCTACACACTGAACCCGGAGGCAAACGTGAAGAAGATAGCCAGGTTTATCAGGGGTTAACGATGTCCGGGACGCGAGGGACGGGCCAATCGTGCCGACCTCCGAAATATTGATGCACGTGTGAGTACGTGTCATTATGGATTTGCGAGATGTAATTGTGGAGGCGGGCGCTATAAAGTATGTCTATCCTGCAGTCTTCACCAGGGAAGATGGCTCGGTCTACAGAGTGGTTGTTCCTGACTTGCCGGGATGCGTCACCTACGGCGACAATCTTGTTGACACTATTGAAATGGGGCGCGACGCCATGGCTATGTGGCTGTGCGATGCTGAGGCTCACTATGAAGCCATACCTGCCACGAGCGATATGTCCGCAATTGACTGCAACAGTGAAAGTTTCGTCAATCTCATTGATGTAGACACCGAAGAATACCGCCAACAGAACGATACCCGGGCTGTCAAAAAGACGCTCACTATACCCGCCTGGTTGAACAGCCGCGCAGAAAAGGCAGGTGTGAACTTCTCGCATATTCTACAGGAGGCTTTGAAAAGCCACCTCGGTGTTAACGATAGGGCAAATAAGCAGTCGTCTTAGCTGCAGCGTGCCGCAGTCTCTGCCCGGTGATTTGGGGCGCTCGCGAAAGGTGCTTCCATATGAGTCGAGGAACATTAGATTCTCTTTGGTGTTGACGATGTGGTTACTTTAAGACTGTTGATCCCCGCTTTAGTGCATGGCTAGTGAAAGAGCTGTGTACTAGAGTGGGGTTTTTTCGTTGCGGCGAAATTTTTCGTCGAAAAAGGAGGTAAAGTATCTTGACAGTGTTAAGATGTCGCAGTAATATCTTAACAGCGTTAAGTTGGAAGGAGGTACAACCGCTGTGCCACAAAAACCTTATCATCACGGCGATCTGAGAAACTGCCTTATTGAGGCTGGCATTGAGCTCATTAACCAGGAGGGCGAAAAGCATCTGTCGATGCGCAAGGTGTCTGCCAAGTGTGGTGTGAGCCAGACCGCGCTTTACAGTCACTTTCAGAGCAAGGAAGACTTGCTGTCGGCGATTCAGGATCATGTTACTGAGCAGTTCACTGCGGTGATGGAAGAAGCTATGGGCTCAGGACAGGATCAGAATGATCCGCGGGTGTTGATAGAGATAGGGAAGAGGTATGTTCTGTTCTTTATCAGAAATCCCCATTACCATTCCTTTCTGTTTTCACAGCCCGGCATGCAGATCAACCTGGCTTGGGACGGAGATTCTTCGGACAGCTTTGCGCCGTTTGAACTGCTGAAAGCGACAGTGGCGCGCATCTTCGGCGGCGCGATGCCCAAGGAGAGGCTCCAGGACACTACCATATCGCTGTGGGCTGTGGTGCACGGGCTTTCTGCCATCGCCACGATGAAGACCGTCAAGTACGACAAGAACTGGGAAGACAAGATAGAAGATATTATAGCGGTTACCAACAGGACCAGGATGGTGAGGCCTGAGTAAGAGAATCTGAGATATCCCCTAAACAGGGGTGCATTAGCCAAGGCGCAAATCTATACGTTATCATATTCACAAGATTCAAGGAGATGAAAGAAAAATTGCATACCGTGCTCTCTCACCCCGTTATCGGGTTTTTTCTTTGGCTTTTTATCGTCATTTCGTTACTGCCGGTGGCTCTATTGCCATTAATTACGGCAGTCCCTATCTATATTTTCCTGGCACTGGCTTTATCCGACGTCGGCCTGATGGGGTTGTTTCTGCGTGCCGGCTCCAGCGCGCACCGCATCGGTGCTGTGATTGTAGTGGTGTGCGTAGGGGTTCTGGCGGTGGTCTTCTCACAGCGTTGTGCGACTACGCCTGTCATTCGTGGTGCCGATGGACTGCCTTTGCCGGGCAGTGTTGCTGAGCTGAAAATTGTTGAACTTAACGGGCGGCGCCAATGGATCACATTGCGCGGACAGGACGCGGGTAAGCCCGTGCTGCTGTTCCTGGCGGGCGGCCCGGGCGGGACGCAACTGGCGGCGACACGAAAGGTGTTGGCCGAGCTTGAAAAGCACTATGTCGTTGTCAACTGGGATCAGCCCGGCGCGGGCAAGTCGTACAGAGCCGCAGATTTCTCCACATTGACGCCTGAGCAGTATCGGGATGACGCCTTGCAGTTGACGCACTACCTGCGCGAACGCTTTGGGCAGGAGCGCATACACATCATGGGAGAGTCCTGGGGAACGATGTTGGGGCTCTGGATGGCCCATGATTACCCACAGCTGTATCATTCCTTTACGGCGGTGGCTCCTATGGTAGCTTTTCTGGAAACCGACCTTTACGACTACGAACTGGCCCTAAAGGTCAGTAGCGACAAGGGGGACTCCCGCACTCTGAAGGCTCTGCAGAAGCAGGGGCCGCCACCATACTACGGCAAAGGCGTTGCCAGGAAAGCGGCACGTTACCTGATGTATCTGAGCAACTACATGAACAGTAACCCGAACATCAACAGCAGCTATGACACCTTCGGAGATATCTTCTCTCCGGAATACGGCCTCTACGACAAGGTGAACTACTTCCGGGGGCTCCTTAAGGTGATGGAGGTGGTGTGGCCTCAGCTCTGGGAAGTTGATTTCCGCCAGCAGATAACCGAACTTGAAGTTCCCGTGCAGTTTATAGTTGGGCGACACGACGTGAACGCGCCACCCCATTTAGTTGAAGAGTATGTGGAGATCCTTAAAGCACCCCACAAGGAGCTGATCTGGTTTGAGAAATCCGGACATAGCCCCTGGATGGAGGAGCGAGCCAGGATGGTTGAAGTCATGCTGGGCGCAAGTCAACTTGAGCAGATTAGATAGAGCAGGTGTATTTATGACCAAAAGAACTAGCAAAGGCCGTCGAAAATATGTTTTCCTGAAAGTTGTATTAAGCGTCGTCGTCCTGATGGCGGCGGTATCCGGGGCCAGGATTGGCCTGGCTCTGCGGCAGGTGAAGCAGCACAGCCAGATCAGCCAAGCATCGCCAGTGCCACTGGCCAGCACCAGCCACTTGATGATTATGCCGGTGTTTGAGTCCTGGGCCAAGTCCGATGCCTTCAGAAGCGGGCACGGTGTTTCCTATGTCGTGGAGACAGATCACACTACGATATTGCTGGATCTGGGCAACAACGAAGCCAGAACACTGCCTTCACCACTGGAGCACAACCTGGCAGAGTTAGAGCGCGATATTAGCCCCGCGGACATCGTGGTGATAACCCATAATCATCCTGACCACGTTGGTGGCAATGCATCTTGGCGAAAGGGGTCATTTGTATTGCCTGCGGGAGTGTCGGCGCCGGTGTACACCCCTGTCGACCTGCGACACCCCTCCCATGAGAGCGTACTGGTTACCGAGTCGCGAGAGATAGCCCCGGGCGTGGCGCTGCTCGGACGCCTGCCCTACCTGAACCCGTTTCCTTTCCTGTTGTGGGACCCACTGGGCTGGGAGCAATCCTTGGTGGTCAACGTAGAGGGCAAGGGTCTGGTGGTCATCATTGGTTGTGGCCACCCTTCGCTGCAGAGCATAGTCCTTGCGGCAGAGGCTCAGTTTGGCATTCCGGTAGCGGGCGTATTTGGTGGTCTACATTATGGGCTGGCCAGCGAGCAAGAGCTTCAGCCAGACATCGATTTCCTTTCGCTGCGCAATCCCCAGTTGGTAGGCCTTTCTCCCCATGACTCCAGTGGAGCGGTACTGCAGATATATGCCGCAGCGTTTCCCGAAGCCTACCGCTACATCACCATCGGCTGGCCGGTCTTCTTCCCGGGTGCAAAGGAATGAAGAAAGCAGCATGTCTAATGCTTGTTGTTGCTGTATTACTGACTGGTTGCACCAGCACCTCGCCGGACTTGCCGCCTGACGATGATCCGAGCCTGCCGACCGTGGAAAAGCTAGGCTTTAGTGGTGGGAACATTGGCGCTGGGGGCCTAATGGGCGGCGACGGGCAGGGATGGGTCTACTACCGCAGTGAAATGGCTGGTTGGCACCTTTACAAAGCGCGCCTTGATGGCACAGAGAAGACGAAAATCAGTGACGATTACCCTTCGCTGATCAATGTCCTGGGCGGATGGGTTTACTACGTCAACTACCAAGACCAGTTTTCTCTTTACCGGGTGAGAACAGACGGAACAGACCGGCAGAAACTGGTGGACGGGTATTGCGGCAACCTCTTTGTGGCCGAAAGCGGCATGTATTTTGACCTGCGGGACGCCAGCAACTCGCCACAGGTTTACAAAGCTAACCTGGACGGAAGCGGGATGGAGTTACTTGTGCCCGATATGAGCATTGCGTATTACCGAGATGGCGTCGTCTACAGCCATAACACCGCCAGGCTCTGCTCCTACGACCTGGAAACAGGTACTCTGCGAAACCTGATCGAGGGTTATGTGCACAGCGTTTGTGTTAATCAGGATTGTATCTATTACTGGCTGGCAGACGCCGACACATACTGCCGCGCGGATCTGGACGGCGGTAATGTCGAGGTGCTGGCCAGGGGAGGGGACTATTACAGCTTCTCGGGCCACACCCTGTACTTCCAAGGGTACGGCGGCAGCAACAACGACTATGTCTGCCTTTATGGCCTCGACACAGGCACCGGGGAAGTCACCCCCTGGCTGAGCCTGTCCGATCAGTATTTCGGTGATCAGGGAGAGTTGCTGGGTGTAACGCTGGTTCAGCTGCGGGAGGGCACGGTGGAGTTGCCGGAATCCCTTTTCGGACCAGATGGTTCCTTTATGGGCTACAGCGAATCTGCTGACTACACCTATGTAATTGAAGATAGAGCCTTCACCAGGGGCAACTTGCGCTCTAACTTGCTGCAAACAGGCAGGGTGAGTTGCTGGATATTACTCGACGGGGCTTCGGGCACCGCATGGGATTAAGGCAGGGAGGCAGCACATGTATTTCCGTTTAGTTCGTAGTGACCTTGTAAAGAACAAGGTGATAACCCTGACAACTGTCTTTTTTGTGGCGGCTGCAGCCATGCTGGTCTCGCTGGCAGCGATTCTCGTGGTCAACCTGTGGGGCTCCATAGATGCCCTGATGACCATGGCCAAGACCCCGCACTTCATGCAGATGCACACCGGGGACATAGACATCGGGCGGCTGAGCGCATTTGCAAGACAGAACGCCATGGTCGACGAGTTTCAGGTGCTGGAATTTGTAAATATCGACGGCTCGCACATTGTTATCAACGGGAAATCTCTGGTGGACAATGTCCAGGATAACGGCTTCTCCGTGCAGAGTGACAAGTTCGACTATCTGTTGGCTCTAGACGGAAACACAGTCCGCCCCTCCGTCGGCGAAGTCTATGTCCCCATATGCTATATGAAGGACAGTACCGCACAGATCGGCGACAGGCTGGTAGTCTTCGGGCAGGAACTGGTGGTGGCGGGGTTTGTCCGGGATTCGCAGATGAACTCCACTCTATCGTCCTCCAAGAGATTTCTGGTCAGCCCAGAGGATCTCGGGGAGATCAAGTCTCTGGGTAGCACAGAATACCTCATTGAGTTTAGACTGAAGGACCTGTCAGGGCTGCGAGAGTTTGAGACGGCATATATATCGGCCGGACTTGAGGCAAACGGGCCGACCCTCACATACCCGCTTTTTAAGACGATCAATGCCATCTCCGATGGAATGATGATCGCGGTTCTACTCCTTGTGAGCGCTCTGGTGGTGGCAATTGCCTTTATGTGCATCCGGTTTACGCTTCTGGCGAAAATCGAGGATGACTATCGCGAAATTGGGGTCATGAAAGCAGTTGGCATGCGGGTGTCCGACATTAAGAAGATTTATCTCGCTCAGTATGCTGCCATGGCCCTGGCGGGCTCGGCACTGGGGTATGCGCTGTCGCTGGGGCTACGGGGCTTGCTGCTTGAGAACATCCGGCTGTACATGGGGGAGAGTGGCAATGCGTCGCTGGCCCCGGTACTAGGCATTGTGGGTGTTGCCATTGTCTTCCTGGTGCTTATTGCTTACGTAAACGGCTTGCTGAGGAAGTTCAGTCGCATATCTGCTGCGGACGCTATACGTTTTGGAACTTCACAGGAGAAACCAAACGGTAAGAACCGGATATGGCTGAGCAAAAACCGACTCCTGGAGACGAATATATTCCTCGGGGTCAGAGATGTGCTTGCCAGGAAGGGTCTCTACGGCACGATACTGGTGGTATTGGTCACTGCGGCTTTCATCATCGCGGTCCCGCAAAACCTGCACAACACCATTTCCTCAAAAAGCTTCATCAGATATATGGGCATAGGCGACTACGACATGAGATTTGACCTGCAGCAGGGAGCCAACATGGACGAAAATGCGCGAGCAGTCGTGGCGGCCATGGCAGGCGACAGAGACATTGCCAGGTATGTTGCTCTGACGACAAAGTCCTTTAGCGTACAGACTGACGCAGGCCTGGTGGCAAACCTGAACGTTGAGCTGGGCGACCACGGGATTTTCCCGGTGGATTATTCCCAGGGTAGAGCCCCCACTGAAGAAGGTGAGATTGCTCTCTCCGTCATCAATGCCAGTGAACTCAACGTGAAAGTGGGCGACATAATTACCCTGGTGATTGATGGGAGGGATACACAACTCGCGGTATGTGGCATCTATTCCGACATCACCAACGGAGGCAAGACGGCCAAGGCAGTCTTTGACGACAACTCTGCCAGCGTCATGTGGTCCATAGTGTGCGCTGAACTGACGGACAAAACCCTGATCAGTGGCAAGGTTAGGGAATACACAGAGCGATTCGCCTTTGCCAAGGTAACTGGGGTGGATGAGTTTGTGGCCCAGACCTTTGGCACGAGCATCACTTCCGTGGGCAAAGCCGCCTATGCCTCGCTGGCGGTGGCCACGGTGATTACGGCGCTCATAACGGTCCTGTTCATGAAAATGCTGATTGCCAAGGATAGGTACTCCATAGCCGTGATGAAAGCTTGCGGATTCAGAAACTCGGACATCAGGCTGCAGTATGTTTCCCGCTCGGTGCTGGTGGTGATTGCAGGTGTTTTTATGGGCACGCTGCTGGCAAACACCCTGGGAGGGATGCTGGCGGGTAAGGCCATGGCCTCTTTTGGTGGAGAGTCATTCCGGTTCGTGGTTAATCCCGTATTAGCTTATCTTTTAATGCCGCTTCTCATGGCAGGCACAGTGTTACTTGCAACCTGGGTCGGCACGTCCGGCGCTGGACGTACAAACCTTCTGCAAAGAATAAAGGAGTAGATTATGAAAAGTGTATTTTTTGGCGAAAACATAGTAAAATCGTTCGGTGACGGGGATAAGTCCCGCAAGGTTCTTGACGGGGTATCGCTTGCAGTAAGTGAGGGAGAGTTTGTTTCCATCATGGGCCCTTCAGGGTCAGGTAAATCGACCCTGATGTTTGCCCTCAGTGGCATGGACGGTGTGGACTCCGGGCGAGTGCATTTCGAAGGCCGAGATATATCGGGGATGACGGAGAATGAGCTGGCTGACATGCGCCGAACAAGAATGGGGTTTGTTTTTCAGCAACCGACCTTGCTCAAGAACCTGAACATCCTGGACAACATAATCCTGCCCTCCATGCGTGACAACCGGGGACATAACGGCAAGATAGTCGCCAGAGCGAGGATGCTTATGGAGAGGACGGGCATCGCCGGACTGGAAGAGCGCGGCGTCACCGAAGTGTCTGGAGGGCAGTTGCAGCGCGTGGGGATATGTCGCGCGCTGATGAGCAGGCCGGCCGTACTTTTCGCTGATGAGCCTACCGGATCTCTTAACTCACAATCGGCACAGGAAATTATGGACATTTTTGCGGAAATCAGCGACGAGGGTACTGCGGTAGTGCTGGTAACCCACGATGCCAGAGTGGCGGCGCAGACCCAGCGTATTATGTTTATGCGCGACGGGAAGATCGTGAGGGAAATGCAGTTTGCCGAAGCAGCCAGCGAGGGCCTGGAGGACAGATTTCAGGAAGTTGTGGCGACCATGAGAGAGCATTGCATTTAGCCAGTTGGGGAGGAGGTTAGGGCATGAGCCGCGAGCAACAGAGACGCATGAAGCCTTTGATTACTGTGGTTGCTCTGATGGGGGTGGCTGTTGCCGCTGTGTTTCTATACACCGTTGTCCACGAAGGAGGCCATGCGCTGGCCGTCATTCTGGTGGGGGGTCGGGTGACGAATTTTGACGTGAACTTCTTGACCGGGTCGCCCCATGTCTCCTACCAGGGGGCTATCGGCGCGACACAACGGGCCTTCATCGCCATCAGCGGACCCATGTTCCCTTACCTGGTCTGGCTTCCCATGCTGCTGCTGACCCGGCTGCGGCCGAGCAGAAAGATACGCACGGTGACCTTGCTGTTGTTCATGATGATTTCTGCCAGTCTCGCTGCCAATGTCGTAATACCCATGCTATATATGTACGGCGTCGACTTGCATGGTGAAGATGTGGTCAGATTCATCACCAATGCTGGGGTTAGCCCGCTGGCAGTATCTGCTTTCTTTGCGGTATTGATTGCTGTGACGGCCTGGGTCGTGTGGAAGTTGGTGGATCCAAAGTCACTGCTTGTGGCATACCGGGAGCGGTACGAGAGTCTGCTTGCGGCAAGGAACACCAAGATGCACATTGCGGCCCTTGCTGCCATACTGGTGGCGGTGCTTCTTCTGTTGCCTGTCGTCAGCAACATGGCGGGTCGTCCCCGTTTCCCCAGTGAATACGACTTCCGAGTTCAAGTGACGTTTTCAGGTATGGAGAGCGGCTGGAACACAGTTCACGAGTTTGAGGTTGACGAGGTTGCGGTTTATGACATGGTCTACGCGCTTCGCACCAGAGAGCCGTCTGCCGTAAGGCTGGTGACGGACAGGCCGGGTGGCATTCTCTATACGGGGCGGGAGTACATAATGCTGAGTGAGACAGACTCCGCGCTGCCCTTTGCGCAGTTTACTGACTTTGCCCTTGAGGCCGGGTCATACAGGCTGGAAGTCAGGTCTGACGACAGCGGTGGGCGGCTAGAGCTCTATGCCAGTTCTCGGGAGGTGTCGGAGAACCAGCGCAGGTTAGTTGATCTGCTGCAGCGTCTCGACCAGGGACTGTTTTCACCTGAGGACTACAGCGACGAGGCGTACGAGATGATTTACAGAGGGAAGCTGGCAGACGTCACCGATGAGGTTGTGGGCGTGGTGGACACTTCGCAAACAGGTTTGCTGCAACTTTCAGTGTTTGTCATGGGGCAGCATGATCAGGTGACGATACATTACGTTGAGGACAATGTTCGCCGTCAGGTTCTTACAAACGTGAGGGCGACCATCGGCTACGGATTTCGTCCCAATGCTGCTTCGGGACGTGTCGTCCTTTCGTCAACTGCAGCCGAGGGAGAAGTGGTCGTCTTCGTGAAGCGTTGACAGTTCACTGGGTGTAGGCGCAAACCGTCATCCCCACTTTGGCACATGGCTAAGAAAAGAGCCGTGTACTAAAGTGGGGTTGTTTGTTGCGGCGAAAATTTGTTTAAGAAAGAGACAAATCCCGTTGACTTATCCCATTGGTGGGATTATAATCACTCATGGAATAAGTGAGGTGTAAATATGGACAACAACGCGCTGCTGTTAAACCCGATACGGGGCAGGATCATCCAGCATGTGGCGGTCAGTGAGACTGTCACTGCCGGAGACCTGGCGCAACTTATGCAGGACGTACCGAGGACTACTCTCTATCGTCATTTGAAGCTGCTGGCTGAGCACGGCATCCTGTCCGTGGTCGCCGAGACCCGGGTGCGGGGTTCGGTGGAAAGGACTTACGCATTGAGTGTAGAGAGGCTGAGAGAGATTAACTCCAAAGAGAACACCCTGAACAACTGTTTTGGCTTCCTGATGAAAATCTACGCAGATTTGGCGCGCTACTTTGCCGATGAGAGCGCTGATCCCGCTGCGGACAAGATTTTCCTGGCCAATAACACCCTGCTACTCAGCGACGAGGAGTTTGACGAGTTGCTGGCTGACGTGGGTAATCTCTTGCGCAAACATCTGCCAAACCAGCGAGACGGGAAGAGAAGACAGCGCATACTGTCCATTATTTCTTCACCTTCTTTTGACGAAAGGACGGAAACCAACCATGAAAACTAAAAGCAAGAGGAGAAGCATAATGACAAAAATAGGGATTGTTCTGGCTGTGATCTTCATTTCAGCTAACGTGATAGGGTTCATCGTCAACTCCCTTCTATCCAGAGGCGAGCTTGCGGCGATCGCTCCCTACGGCCAACTGGTCGAGGTGGAAGGGCGCAAGATGCATGTCTATTCTATGGGCAGCGGCGCGGACACCATTGTGCTTCTGCCCGGCTCGGGAGTTTCATTGCCTTCTGCCGATTTCGGGCCCCTGATGCGCCGGCTGAGCGAAGATTATACTGTAGTAGTTGTGGAATATTTTGGCGTNNCCCGCCGTAACCCCAAGGACTAACGAGAATTACACACGGGAAATTAGGTCCGCTCTAGCCAAAGCCGGTTTCGCGGCTCCCTATATCCTGATGCCTCATTCGTCTTCCGGCATCTACTGTGAATACTTCGCGGCAAAGCATCCGGAGGAAGTTGCAGCCATTATTATGCTGGATACCACCTCCTCGGCTGTGGCAGAGCAGAAAACCCCGTGGTACCTGAGTCCTGCATTCGCACTGGGCAAATACCAGCAGGCTATAGGGCTGACAAGGTTGGCTTTCAGTATAGCGGCTGACACCAAGCTGGTTGAAAACGGATACACAGAGCAGGAAAGGGCGGACTACAAGAAGTTCAACTATCATCTGATAAACGATACATTTATCGACCACACTCTGCGGTTCATGGACAACATTGTGGAGGCCGGCAAATTGCCCTTCCCGGAGTCGGTCCCGGTTATGAAGATTATCGCGCAGGACAGCATCGACGCCATGTCCAAGAAGGACAAAAACGAGGGGATGGCGTATCAGGAGGATCACTTAGCCCGACTGGGCCAAAACGTCTCGCACCACATTATTCCGGCTTCCCACTTTCTCTATCAGACCCACGTTGATGAAATTGTCGCGCTGGCGGCGGATTTCTTGGCGGGAATCAGATAGCCGCGCCGTTGGAGGCAACAGGTTAGAGCCTAGAGATTAGAGATTAGAGGTTGGAGGTCGGAATTCTGACCTTTAGCAGAACAAGGTGGAGACTTATGTCGAGCCGAGATACACAAGGCAGCTGCCCCGAAGGGTGGCTGTTTTGCTTGTGACGCAGTAAGTAGTCCCCGGAAAGAAGGGTTATTGCACTTCCTGCAGAAGAAATAACTCTATCAGCCTGGTCCATTATATTCATGTCCAGGAGGGAGGTGCGCGAATGATTTTTAGACAGGATGACGAGCTACTTGTGTATAGGATGGCGATGGAGCAAACAGGTGACGGAATTGCCATTACCGATATGGTGGGCAAAATAGCGTTCGCCAACGAGGCATGGTTGCGCATGCACGGATATGCCAGGGAAAAAGTTCTGGGTGAGCACCTGAGTATTTTCCATACCCCGGAGCAGCTTGCTATGGATGTAAATCCATGTATCGAACTCGTGCAAGAGAGTGGCTCTTGCTCCCGAGAAGTCGGTCATCGTCGCCGGGACGGGTCTCTATTTCGGACGTGGATGACCATGACAATACTCAGGGACAACAGCGGCAACCCTCTCGGGTTGAGTACTCTGATTCGGGACATAACGGAAGAGAAACTAGTGACGGAGAAACTGGACAATCTCGCCCATATCGTGGATATCGCACCCAGCATGATTGTGGTTCGTGGTACAGATGGCAGCATTCTGTATGCCAATGAGCACGTCATCCGAGAGAGCGGATATACCAGAGATGACTTTATGAAGCTGAGGCTGGGAGACCACCTGGTTCAGGGAGATCCTGTATCCGCAAAACAGAGGGAGGAGCAACTGGCAGAGGTGGGCCACGCCCGTTATGAACTGGATATGAGGCGACAAGACGGATCGATAATCCCCATAGAGATTGTCGCCAAGAAAATAGACTGGGAAGGTTCAAAGGCCATACTGAGCCTCGCCACTGACATTTCCGATCGCAGGCGGGCGACAGAGCAGCAACAGCATAATATTGATTATATGAGCTTGCTGATTACCGCTGGGGAGAACCTGGCCAAGTCCCGGGACCTGAACGAAGTACTTCAGGTATTTGTAGGAGCGGCGACCGAGCTAACCGATATGGATTCGGCGGCAATATACACGGTGGGAAACGAGCATCTGCATTTGAGAGCGTCAGAGCCTGCGTTGACTGCAGACTTCCCTGAGCATTTCAGACATGTGCCCCTGTCTGCCCACCCCAATATTGGCAGAGTCGTAAGCAGCCAGCGCCATTGGATAATCGGCGACGTTCTGGAAACAGAGTTCACCCGAGAGGAGCAGGAAATCGCTGATTTTCTCGGGTTCAGAACGCTGCTCTTCATGCCCTTGCTGGGCAGCGACGGGATTTTGGGGGTCTTGGTGGTTGGCTCAAGAGACGAGAAGCGCAGCGTTTCGGAGCTGCAACTGGCCCATTACCGCACTCTGGGCACACAGGTGGCGGTAGCTATCGAGAA
>DDWC01000041.1 GCA_002345475.1 Firmicutes bacterium UBA2296 | reverse complement strand
GAGAAAGCAATGACAACCGACGCCGCCAAAAGCGCCCAGCAGCGGCCCTGGCTAACCTGGCTGAAAGGAATCGCCATCCTGCTGGCTCTGGCTGTTCTCATCTGGGAGGGTCGGTTGTTCTTTGCCGAGATTGACTTTGCCGAGGCCTGCTTGCTTCTGGCTGCCATACCCAGAGAAATGCTGGTGATCAATGCCCTGTTGGGTCACGTGACTATCTCCCTGGTGGCATTGTACGACTTTGTCTGGTTCCGCCACAATCCATCCCATTTGACGACCTGGCAGATCTTCGCCACTGCCTGGATTGCCTCGGCCATAAACAACATTGCCTGCATGGGCGGCCTGGGGGGAGCCATGGCCCGAGCCATATTCTACAGCCGCGCGGGCCTCTCGGAAAACGAGGTGGTGCGACTGAACGTCATGCTTTTCCCCTCTTTCTTCTCGGGGCTGGGAGCACTGATGTGGTTCAACCTTGTGGGCGCCCGCTACGTCGAAGAGCTAAGGGGAAGCTATCCCGGCATATATCTTGTCATTTTTATATTTGCACTATATCTACTGGTATACTTGATCAGTGAAGCCATCCCCTTCATCAGACTGCGTGCCCTTCTCATAAAGTGGGGCTTTGTGGGAAGTCTGCGGCTCAAGCTGAGCATGGTAGCAGTGTCTGCCTTTAACTGGCTGGGCATCTGCGCCTTTATGTGGTTCATCGGGATTCAGTTTAACCCCGGCCTTGGGATTCTGCCAGTGATACTCTTTTTCACCCTGGCCACCTGCATTGGCGTAGTGAGCCCCATGCCTGCAGGCCTGGGTTTTTTCGACATATTCATGATGGCCGGGTTACAGATAGCGGGCATGACTGGCGAAGAATCTGTGAGCGCAGTGCTAATGTTCAGGGTGTTTTTCCACGTTCTACCCTTTGTCACGGCTTTGCTCCTGATGGCTGCAACGGCCAGGCCTCGAAAACAATAGAGCAGGGCAAAGGAGTTTGCCCAAGGACCGCGAATAGTGTAGGGCACAGAAATATTAGCTTGGGGGAACAACAATGAATCTGAGACTCAACGGCTTCCTGAAATGGGACCGCATACTGATCATCCTGGCCGTGGCCGGTTTCTTTTATGGCATTTCACAAGGCATTCAGAACACAGTACATATGAACTACCTTTCCGAAGCCCAGGGCATCGGTCCGGAACAGATTGGCTTTATCGACGGTATACGCGAGATACCGGGCCTCTTCACCGCCGTTCTGGCTCTGGCGGCGCTGTATTTCACCGAGTCCCTTCTTGCTGCCCTATGCCTGGTTTTTGTCTCCCTGGGGCTCCTGGTCTACGGCCAGGCCACGTCTTTTAGCATGATAATCGCCGGCACACTGATAAACAGCGTGGGATTTCACCTGTACACTCCCCTGCAAAACAGCATTCTTTTGCGCACGTCGGGGCCTAACGAGCGGGGCAAACGTCTGGGAACCATGAACAGCATCATGGCCGCGGCCACGGTGGCTGCCGCTCTGCTGGTTGGCTGGCTGGTGCCCATCGTGGGCTTTCGCAACATACTGATGCTGGCCGCCTTCATGTCCATGATTGGCGCCGGAGTTCAGGCGCTCAGCAAACGTGCTGAAAAAGCCGAAGTAAAGACCAGGGGGCTGGTTTTCAAATGGAAGTACATCAGCTACTACGGGCTGACCTTGCTGGGGGGATCCCGCCGGCAAATTAATCATACCTTTGCCCGCATGGCCCTGGTGGTTCTGTACGGCGTTCCAGTGACGACCATGGCCGCTTTGATGCTCACCAGCAACCTGCTTTCCATAGTCATGCGACCGCTGTTTGGGCGCATTATCGACATCGTCGGCGAATCCCGCGCGCTTATGGCCAACTACGCCATGATTACGGTGCTCTTTCTCTTTTACGCTTACGTGCCGATCACGCCGGTACTGTATGTGGTCTTCATAATGGATCTTCTGCTCATCGGCATGGATATCGCGGTAAGCACTCACCTGGACAAAATAGCAGAGCGGCCCGATGTAGCCCCGAGCCTGGCCATGGGCAGCACCATCAACCACATCACTGGCATTCTGGTTCCCATGGGCGGAGGCATCATGTGGGCTACGCTCGGACCGCGCAGCGTTTTCCTAACCGGAGCCGTCATCTGTACTCTTTCAGTCATTCAGGCCTGGCGACTGCCGCTGCATCAGCGGGATGATGCCTCAGCCGCCTAGCCTTACCCTATTTGCCGAACTCCTCCAGCAGACGGACCAGCAAAGCGGTTCGTTCTGCCATCTTAGATACATAAAGAAATTCGTGAGCTGCATGGGCGCCGTCACCGACGGCGCCTAATCCGTCTATGGTAGGGATGCCGAGAGCCGCCGTGAAATTCCCGTCACTGCCGCCACCGGTCATACCTTCGCTAATCTCGATACCCAACTCCTCGGCGATGCGCTCTGCTGTGCGATACATTTCCACAATGGCTGCAGTCCTCTCCATAGGCGGTCGGTTAAGTCCGCCGGTGACGGTGACCTTCGTCCCGGGTGTCTCTGCCCTGGCACCAAGAATCAGGGGAACCACCCGTTCTGCCTCGGCCACAGTCACTGCCCTCAGATCTATCTGGGCGTGGGCCTCTGCTGCCACTACATTGGACCTGGTGCCGCCCTTTACTACACCCACATTGACCGTTGTGCCCTTGTCATAGTCGGTGAGACTGTGCAGCCACAGCACCTGCCTGGCCAGTTCCTGCACGGCGCTGGCGCCGTTCTGCGGGGCGCTGCCGGAATGTGCAGCTACACCTTCTATCTTCATGTCAAAGCGGCCCACGCCCTTGCGAGCGGTCTTTAAAGAGCCCTTAGGAGCTATGGCTGGCTCTAGGACCAGGACGGCGGTGCTTTGCCTGGCTTCTGCCTCAATCATCTCCCGCGATGTGGTGCTGCCGATCTCTTCGTCAGAGTTAAACAGGGCTACCACCCGCTTGCCCAGCGGCCAGCCCAGATTAACCAGATGCTCCATGGCAAACATGGTCATGACCGTACCGCACTTCATGTCAAATGCTCCGGGTCCAAAGGCCTTATCCCCTTCCACCCGGAAGGGTCGTTTCTTTGTCTCGCCAGCATCCCATACCGTGTCGATGTGGCAGAGAATGAGGAGCTGTTCCTCACCCTGGCCCCATTCGACGCGCAGATGATTGCCCCTGTCAGGCATATCAACGATTTGCGTCTTGCCGCCCCGTTCGGAGGCAAGTACCGCCAGCCGCTCGATGAGTCGATCCACATGGGCCTTGTCGTCGGAAGGCGACTCCATCTCCACTATCTCGCCCAACATAGCCACCATGGCCGGCAGTTTGCCCTGTACTTCCTTAAGCATCTCAATTCCTCCTCGCCCATATTTGTCGGGTATATCTTCGGCAATCGAAGGAACATATCCTGCCTGAATCCCTTTGCTATATCCAGACGCCTTGGCTAATCCCCGGACATGCCCTCTGCCAGCGCTTTGATCTGTTCCCGGTCTGTGCGGTGGAGGAGCTTTTCCATAATGGTTGCGATGACAAATATGCCGACGAGGCTGGCGCTCCAACGGGTCAGACTCCAGCGGGCTCCCAGGGCACCTGTCTCAAACAGGAACATTGGTATTTTCAGCGTGGACCAGGAGCCAATAAACAGCAACACATTGTGCAGACTGGCGCCTTTGCGGGTGAGGGCCACAGCGATGGGGAAGGCCCCGTAAAGCGGCCCTGCCGCCGCCGCGCCCATGAATACTGCCAGGGCAGCTCCCTTTGCTCCGGAATCTGCTCCCATATACTTGGTCATCGTCTCTCGCGGCACCCACACTTCCATCAGGCCAAGCAAGATAAACACCGGTGGCAACAGCAGCAGCATTTCACGGAAGTTGGCCACGGTAAAACGCACCACCTCCTGCCCCAGTTGCGGGCGAGCCAGAACCAGAACTGCGTCCATAAGGAGAACGGCCAGGAACATCCAGTAACGCTTAACCAGCTTCATCTGATTACCACCCCCATGATCAGAGCCACCACAAAGGAGAAAGCGTAGCTGAGGCCGTTGCGCAAATATGCCGCCTTGGCACCAAAATGCTTTTTCTCCAAAGGCAAAGTGACGAAACCTACCATCATCAGGGTGGAAACGAACACTGACACCTGCATGACTCCTGCTCCCCGCTCAAGAAGCGAGTAGGCCATGGGGAAGGATATGAACCCGGGTATCAGGGTGATGGCCCCCACCAGGGATGCCGATATCATGCCCAGAAAGCCCGACTCTGCTCCCACGATACGGGATATTATCTCCGGAGAGATCACGGTCAGCGCCAAACCCACTAAGGCAAGAATCCCGGCAAAGTCCGGCAACAGGTTGTTAAAGGGTTTCCAGGCCTTCATCAAAGCCATTTTGGTCTTTTTCTTGTCCTTCAGGTAAGAAATGAGTAGCCCAAGGCCTGCTGCGCCGTAGAGAATGTATGAAAACAAGGCAAAAACCTCCCGATTGATACCCTTTGCCGCCGCAGACCGTTGAACTGCGGCGGCAAAGGGCTATGCTCCCAAGTTTCATTATACACCTGCAGGTCCCCACCATGTGTGCGCGTTGTCACATTGAATAACCTCGCACAGACAAATAGCGGGAGTTCTCCTGACAACGGAGACTCCCGCTATTTGTCTGCTCCCAGATGAATCTGATCACCCAAGGCCGTTCCTGTCTTCGCCACGGTCCCTGCTGGCAGTTCCAGCGCCTCGCACGCCGATCTGTACAGCTTTGAGAATTTCCAGGGTTGCATGCCCTCGATCATGCCTGTGACCCGCCGGTTGCTGTCGAGAAAAAGCACATCGAAGGGGAAGCGCATAAAACAGCTGTGCACCGAGTTGCAGGGCGCGATATAGAGTCCAGACCCCTCCGCCAGACTACTGCGAAACATCAGGCCTCGCAAACGGGTAAAGAAGGTAGTTGCGGGGCTCACATTGTCGGCCAAAGCTAATCCCTTGCTGCGGTTAATGGCTTTCATGTCTATACGGCCCTAGAAGTTGCTGATCAGCTGGATGACAACCGGACCCAGCAGAACGATAAAGATCGTGGGGAAGATGAAGAGGATCATGGGGAAGAGCATCTTGACCGGAGCTTTCATGGCTGCCTCTTCGGCAATCTGCCGGCGCTTATCCCGCTGCGATTCTGATTGGAGCGACAGCACGTTGGTTATGCTTACACCAAGCTGATCAGCCTGAATGATGGTGCTGACGAAGGCCTTGAGAGGTTCCACCCCGGTTCTTTCCGACATGCTGCGCAAGGCTTCGTGTCGCGGTACACCCATGCGGATTTCGTGCAGCACTTTCTGCAGTTCGTCCGGCAATGCCCCTTTCATTTTCTCCGTCACTTTGCGCAGCGCGCTGTCAAAACCAAGGCCGGCTTTTACACTGACCGTTAGCAGGTCCAGCACGTCGGGCAAGGATCGGGTTATCTCCAGTTGGCGTTTGCGTACCTGTTGCCTGAGCAGAAGTTCCGGCAGGAAAGCGCCCATAGCACCAAGGGCGACGGCAATAAGGACCACCATGGCCAGGGGCCTGCTGGAGAGAAGGCCCAGCCCGAGACCGGCAGAGATACCAATGCCGGCGGCAAAAAGATACCAGCCCATGTACTGCTCGGCGCTCATCCTGTTTCCGGCCTGCACCAGTTTGCCGGCTAGAGAACCCTTGAGGGCCGTGGGCGCGAAAGCCTGGATGCGTCTGCCCAAGGCCTTCAGCACGGGATAAAGGGTGCGTTCAATGAGAGGCAGGCGAAGCACCTCGTCCTCGGTGCCCTGATCTTCGGCCCCGATGAGTTCAATGGACTGGAAGCGCCTCTCCAGCAACAGGCGACGGCTGTATAGGGCCCGCAAAATAGTGTAAAAAACAACACCTGTCAGAGCGCCAATCAGGATGCCCAGGGTTCCCCCCATACCATCACCTCCTAGATATCTACGTTAACTACTTTCTTAATGACCATAATACCGATAAACTGCGATACGACCCCCACCACCAGCATTACGATGCCCAGAGGACTGCGCCACAGCACACTGGTATGTTCAGGGTTAATGAGGGTTATGATCACCAGAAGTCCGACCGGCAACAGAGAAATAACCCAGCCTGAGATTCGTCCCTGCGCAGTCAGAGATTTTACCTGCCCCTTCAGCTTCTGCCGCCCACGAATGGTGGCCGAAATGCCGTCAAAAATCGCCGCCAGATCCCCACCCACCTGCCGTTGTATCAGCACGGCGGTGATGATCAGGTCCAGATCAGCGCTGGGCAGGCGCTCGTTTAGCCGCTGCAACGCCTCTTCCACGGAAAGCCCGAGGCCAATCTCCCGCAGAGAACGGCGCAGCTCAAAGCCCATGGGATCGGGCATTTCCTTGCCGGCCAGGTCCAGTGCCTGCTGAAAGCTGTGCCCTGCCCTGAGGGCATTGGCCGCCAGGGAGAGGAACTCGATAAGCTGTTCTTCCGCCATACGCGTGCGTTTTTTCAGGAATGCGGCCAGCACAAGTCCCGGAAGAAGATAACCGGCTGCGGCGAAGATAAGGACGCCGGGGATCTTCATCAGGGCGGCTCCTAAGAGCCCCCCCAGCACCGTGGAGGCGGCCACCATGCCAGCCATTTCTTCGCCCTTCAGGGGAATGCCCGCCTTTTGCAGTATAGGACGGTAGCGCTCACTGATGGCTCGCGGTGCCAGGCGACCGGCTCCCTGCCAGAAACCCCCGGCTCTGACCTTGATCTGCCGCTCCTGGTCCAGAGAGTTATGCCGCACCTCGCTGGTGTATTCCTCCAGCAAACGCACCACACGGTGTTTGCGGCTGTAATAGAGGCTGAGGAAGTAGTAAACAAATGAACCCACGGCTGCAGCCAGCAGACCTGCCACTATGTATGCCATTGTGCGTTACCTCCTTTCGCCGAATATGTCCGGGGCCAGGTGGACGCCGGAGTTATCAAACTTGTCGTAGAACTTGGGACGTATGCCAGTGGGTCTGAACTCACCGGTGATGCGGCCCTGGCTGTCCTTCCCAGTCTGATGGAAGAGGAATATGTCTTGCAGAGTGATTACATCGCCCTCCATGCCCAGTACTTCGCATATGTGAGTCACTTTACGGCTGCCGTCCCTCATGCGGGACTGCTGTACTACCACGTCAATTGCAGAGGATATCTGCTCGCGAATGGCGCGAACAGGAAGATCCATGCCGGCCATCAGCACCA
>DDWC01000160.1 GCA_002345475.1 Firmicutes bacterium UBA2296 | reverse complement strand
GTAACCTATGTCGTGACACTGTACCGCGCAGCATTCTGCGCCCTGTTTTTTTGCTTGCGTGCGACAGACTGCTTGCGAGCGACCAGGCTCCAGCCGTCAGGCGCCAGGAAAAACAAGGAAAACGACAACCTGATGATATTGCTGATTAGGCTGATAGGCATGAGGGTTTGCGATTAGCGCTTGGCGCTTGGCGCTTAGTAGGACAAATAATGCAAGCCAAATGAAGCCGAATAGTGGATTAGCAATGGATTTGCTCCATTACCCAAAGTGTCACAGCTAATGAATCCCGCCCCTTGTGGGGGCGAGGCCGCCATTCTCGCCCGAACGCACTCTGTACGGTGCCGAATGCCTCCCAACGCCACTGAGCGCCAAGCGCCAAGCGCTCGCCCATGTAGCGGCGACACCATGGGTCGCGGAATAGAGGTCTTTCGCCGAATGCTGGATGCTGAGTGCTGATTGCTTTCCTCGTGTCACGGCCTCGCCGCTAAATCGGCGCGCAAGAGCCACGATTTAGCGGCAATGGTTCAGCAATCGCTTAACGATGGTTTACCAGCTGGCCGCCAAGCGCTAATCGCTACGGGAAGATGCTCGGTTAGTTAAATTTCTGAGCAATATCCTGTTGTCGGCTTTGGCCATATGTGTCAGCGTATCCGAGAAGCCTGACATGCTGTACAAGACATAAAGCTCCTTCCGCTGTGCTCCCCCCCAGTTTACGCGGGATGCCTTCGCGCGCAGGCGGTCGAGAACATCCGCACTGAGTGGTTTGCTGGTCAGCTTGCACTCGCCGAAGGCTATGCTTTCGGTGTCATCACTAATGGCCATTAAATCGATCTCAGTCTGCCTATCCCACCACTTTCCGAATCGATTCAGCCTGATGTCGGGGAGATTTGCTGCAGACCAGTTGGTAAAATCCTCAAGGCATACACTTTCATAGACGTAGCTTAGGTGTGCCTCGACGTAGCGCTGCTTGATGTCTTGTAGCACGTCATCGGTTCGTCTCATCTCCAGCAGACTTCTATTCGGGTGCACAAAGCGAAACCAAAAATGCAGAAAGGCATCATCAATTCTGTACAGTGATTTTTTGCTCTTCTCGGGATGGGGCTCTGTTATGGGAACATGCCTGGCAAGAAGGTCAAGATCTATAAGCGTCTTCAGGTAGTGGCGCAGATTTATCTCCTTCACCTGCAAAGTGCGTGCTATATCTCCAAGCTTATGATTGCCCTGGGAGATGGCTCTTAGAACAGAGAAATAATTACCAAGTTCCTTCACTTCTTCACTAAGCAGGAAGTGCGGCTCTTCGTAAAAAACTGCAGTTCTGTTGAGAAAGGACTCTTGCACCGCATGCCAGAAAGCCGGTTCGCCGGGTTGTCGCGCGCCTGCTTCAAGGAAGACCTCTGCGTAGCGGGGTATCCCGCCGGTGGCTCCATAACGCCAAAGCAGGTCTTTGGCGGACATATCATCTCCGAAAAATTCATGGTAGTCAGCATACTTTATCGGTCTCAGCCTGATTTGACTAGTGCGTCGGCCATATAATGGACTGGAGTAGTGGAGCACCTGGCTTTCCATTAATGACACCAGAGACCCGCAGAGAATTAACATTACATTGGCGTGCTTCAAGGTATTATCCCAGATTCTTTGCAGCAATGAGGCAAAGGCAGTGTTGGACAGGCCTAAGTACTGAAATTCGTCGATTACCACTATAAAACGATCGAGCTGTGCTACCCGGGCCACTTCTTCAAATAGCAACTCCCAGTCTACTTCAGTTGCCCGGTTCAGGTAGGGAGCATCGATGGCCGTGGCCAGTTCGCGTTGAAAGGCGCGCCGATTCTGCAGGTCCGACTCTTGTGTAGCGAGAAAATAGACGCCATTCTTGCCCGACATGAAATGACGAAGAAGGGCGGTCTTCCCGACGCGTCTGCGTCCATAAACGACGACAAAAGAAGCGCTTGCCTTGGAGTATTCATTTTCCAGACCCAGAAGCTCGGCTTTGCGATCGGCGAACTGAAACAGTGTCATTGAACGTCACCCCACATCCTATGTCTCTATTGTAACATGAGGTTATTATAAATGGGATTATAATAAATAGACTTATAATAAGGCGGGGAGCCGTCAGGCGCCAGCAGGACAAGGAGTACGGAAGCCTGACGAGATTGCTGGCTGCTACCTGGGCGACGGATGCGGATAACCTTGATAAACCGGATAAGCCGGACTGGATGAGGCAGGCCCTTTCCACTTTCTGCTTTCTACTTCCCGCTGAGATGGGACACCATGGGTCGCGGAGTTGTTGGAACTAGTGTGGCGTCTTGTTTTGGCTGGCGCCTGGCGCCTGGTGGCTGGCGGCCCTCGTTACGGCCTCAGTGCCGTAAGCACCTCCAGCGCCTTCTCCATAATGCCGTCGCCGTATATCGGTGTGCGCAGGTGGAAGTTGTTCATTATATGCACTGTCGTGCTGTCGGCCACCCCTGTTACGGGCAGGCCGGCTTTCTGCTGAAAGGCCCGCACTGCCGCGGCGGTAATGCTGCCGTAGTAACCCGTTGTGGTGTGACTAAAACAGCCCAGTGCTCGCAGGGCATCCTGCAGCGACGAGACGTCCCGTCCACTAAGTCCCTGGCGCAAAATGCGGCTGTCCGGCACCAGTGGTGCCAGTTGTCCTTCGTAGCGTATGCTGACGGCGTCAGTCCAGATATCCGGCTGCAAACCTGTTCCATCATAATCGCGACCCAGGGGAGTAAGAAACTTCATGCTGGTTATGCGTATACCGCCCAGCTCCTTGCCAATCTGATACACGTTCTGCGCTACTCCTTTGCCATAGGTTTTGGAGCCGATCAGCGTGCCGCTCTCGCTGTCCTGCACGGCACCAGCCAGTATTTCCGCGGCACTGGCAGTAAGGCCGTTGGTGAGGACAACCAAGGGTTTGTCCGGGCCCGGACCTGCCGAGTTTATGACTTCCTCTTCACCTCCGCGGCTGATCAGCCTGATAAACGGGCCTTCGGGAACGAAGTACTTGGCGGCTGCTACGGCGCTGTCCAGCAGACCGCCGGGGCAGCCTCGCAGGTCGAGTATTATGCCCGTGTGGTTTGCCATTGCGGCGAAAGCATCCTCAAGGTTTTCCTCCAGATTAGAGCCAAACTGCAATATCTTTATGTAGGCGATGTCGCCCTCAAGCAAGCTCCACTGAGCTGAGGGCGAAACGATATATTCGGCTTTTACTCTCACAGTGATGTTTTCGTCGCCACGACGTATGGCAATTTCCATCTCTCTATCCTCTGAGTGCAGAAGCTGCCTGATCTGTGTGGCGTCAAGGCCCCTCAGGGCGGTGCCGTCGACAGAAAGCAGAATATCGCCCTCCCGCATTCCAGCCCGGGCCGCCGGTGTGCCGGATAAGACCTGAAGCACCTTGACGCCACGTTCTGTCGCCTCGAACACAATTCCTATACCCACATATTCTCCCGTGGCTCTTTCCCAGTAGTCATCAAAGGCTACCGGTGGCATATAACTGCTGTGTGGATCGTTTACCGCCTGCATTATGCCGGACAGCGCACCTCTAATCAGGGTCATGGTGTCGACCTCGCGATAGTAATCGCTTTGGACGATCTCAATTACCTGGCGTATGGCCTCAAAATAGTCGTTGGCTCGCGCCGTAGACACCACCAAAGAGACGACTACCAGCACTGCGAGTAGAACCAGGGAAATGCGTTTGACTGTGGACATAACAGCACCTCATTTCATTAATGGCAGGGATTGCGATGGATGTGACGAAGATTATAGTTGTTAGTTTTTGGCTCTTAGCTCTTGGCAGATGTCGAAAGAGCAACCGAGATCAGGAGCGGGGTTTCTATACGGTCTACTAAGAGCTAAGAGCCAGCAACCAAGAGCCACACGTAAGGAGGTCCACAGATGAAAACAATTCTTCTCACCGGTTTTGAACCTTTCGGCGGCGAAGACGTCAATCCCTCTCTGGAAGCTGTAAAACGTCTCGACGGCCAGATCATTGGCGGCGTTAAGGTCGTAGGCGTAGGCCTGCCGGTGTCCTGGGACAAAGCCGCGGCGCCACTGTTCGCCGCCATCGAGACAGCTCGGCCCTTTGCAGTTATCTCCGTTGGCCAGGCGGGTAGCCGGGCCAAGCTGGCTGTGGAGCGCATCGGCATCAACATCTGTTTTGGACCCGACAATGACGGGGTAACGCGCGACGGCGAACCTGTGGTAGAGGGTGCTCCCGATGGGTATTTCTGTTCTTTGCCTGTGGTAGAAATTACCCAGGCCATGAACGCTGCCGGCATACCGTCCTATGTTTCCAACACAGCAGGAACTTACCTGTGCAATTTCGTCACATATATACTCGAGCACTATGTGCGCAATAATAATCCGTCCGTTAAGACGTGTTTCATACACATACCTTTTCTGCCTGAGCAGACAGTAGGTAAGAAGGAAGTTGGACTGGCCAGTATGAGCCTCGACAGCATCGTTCTCGGCCTGCGGGCAGCTGTGGAGTATGTGGCCACCGGAATCGCCGCCGGGGGAGAAATCGCTGTGGGGAACAAGGGTGACGTTACACATTAGGTAACAGTTTTTCTGCAATTCGACAAAATACGACACAGCATTTCCCTTATTATTAGGGTATAATTATAAGAAACACATGTCACCTTTGGAGGGGTTATATGAGGTTCTTAAGATCACTAGTAAAATATGTTCAGTTCAGCTTCATATACTGGTTAGTGAAAAGGTCCCCATAACGGGGGCCTTTGTACTAGTTTATGGATTAAGCAAGCCTGATAGGGCGCTGACGGGAAGCCGCCAGCCACCAGCCTCCGGTCGCCAGCCACCTATGACTTAAGAGAACGGTCATCTATGCTACCCGCTTTCCGTAGCTACCAAAGCCATGTACAATGGGAGCGGACAGATTCAGCCGCCAGCCGCCAGCCACCAGG
>DDWC01000174.1 GCA_002345475.1 Firmicutes bacterium UBA2296 | reverse complement strand
GGGCAACTCACCCGCCGAGAAGAAGGTCGCATCGAGAAAACAGTAATCCACTGAACTGACCAGCTGACCAACCTCAAATTCGTTGTCCGACCAACGGTCTATGTCCGGAATGAACAAAGCTGACGCACGCGGTCCACGGATGATGAATGCAAAAGTCTCGGAGAACTCGTTTCGGTGGTTAACAGCCAGGGGGGTCACGGTTAACTCGTTAGTCAGCAATACCGTAAGGCCTGGCTGTAGCGGCCTGATTTCGATATTCTCCAAATGCACAAGCTGTGACCAGGGAGCGTGCTCTTTGAGCACGGCAGCCATGTCAGTCCCGGCATAAACGGGCACTTTGCAGGCACCCATGACCTCGCGTCCCAGATGCATCAGCCCGGTGTAATGGCCGATATGGGCATGGGTAAGAAAGACGCTTTCCATTAGGGGTCTTTCAGGGACGCCGTGCATAATTTGCTCCAGCTGCAGTGGCATTTGTGGCGTGGCCTCAAAAAGGTGCCAGCCCTGCGAGGGTCCGGCCTCCAGCAGGGCCAGACAGGCGGGAAGCCGGCGCTCCCTTACGTCGTTTCGGGCCCGGCTACAGTTGCTACAATTACATCCAGGCTGTGGCATACCGCCATCCTGAGTGACGCCCAGGACCTTAAGCCTGGGTCCGCTATCTGCATGCGTCATTGCTCTGCCCCCAATCCGCTCTCTTCAATGGTGCTTCGACCTTCTGGCCTAAGCTTCCTGCAGGGACTGACTGATCTTGTGGGCCCGGGTGTACATGAAGGGTACAGGGAGGAGAATAATGGCGGATACCAGCAGGGCCGCTGGCACGGAAACGCGCGTGGCCACAAGCCCGATGATGGGCCCGCCGGCGATCTGGCCCAAGGCGTCCAGCTGTCCGCCGATGGAGAGCACGGTGGCTCTTACCCGTGATGGTATGGTGTGGTTAAGCCAGGCTTCGCGCAGCGGACTGTTGAGCCGGCGAAACATGACATAGGCAAGGTTCGAAGCGACGGCCAGGGTGAGGTTTCCGGCCAGCGCAAAGACAGCGATGCTGATCATAAATAGTGTGCTAATAGCGGGAACCAGCAGGCCGAGCAGGGCCGGGTTGCCGTCGCGGGTTTTACCGGCCACCAGCTGCACGGCAATAATGCTGATGATGCTGGCCGCGGCGCTTACCAGGCCAAACCAGGTAGCGGCAGACATAGTGGCCAGAGGTAGCGAGTACTCCAGCAAGTGAACCTCCCAGAGACGGTCGATCCCTTCGCTGGAAAGCCCCAGGAAGATGCCGATGAGCAGCAGTATGCGTAGCACGGGCTGTCGGCGCGCCTCTGTCAGACCGCTACCGAAGGTGCCGAACATGTCGCGCCAGGTACTTCTTTCGTTCTGGGGTACGGGGCTGAACCCGGTCTCGGTCATGGCGAAGTACAGGAAAGCTGACAAGGCCATAAAGGCCACGCCGCCAGCCACCAGAGGCAGGGCCAGGGAGACATTAGCCAGGGCCGTACTGACACCAATTCCCAGTAGAGCCCCGACCTGACCGGCCTGCGAGCCCCGCATATAAGCTCGTGAAGCCTGTTTGCTGCCTATCTCATCGGCGATCCAGGCCGAATCGGCGCCGCTGGTGAAAGTGTAGCCAATGGCCCAGATTGCCTGGGCCGCCAGTATGGCCCACAGCACTGGAATGCTCCCTTCCAGCACAAACCCAGCGCCAATTACGGCAAAGCCAATAATCAGCGAAAGCTTCCGGCTGTACAGGTCAGCCACTACGCCGGTGGGTACCTCAAAGATAAAGGCAAAACTCTCCAGCACAGTGCCTACGAGCACCAGTTGCAGCGGGTTGAGTCCGGCGACGTTGACGCGATATAGAGTGCCCAGGGTGAAGACGGTGGAGAAGAAGAGCCCCGAAGCACCTCGCATCAGTAGATAGACAGTCATGGGTTTTAGTTTGTTGGTCAAATTGTGCCCTCCAGAAATGTCGTGAAGTTATCCGGATTTAGCTTATCAGCCGGCTCGCAGCCCAGGCAAGGTAATCTTCGCTTCTTAAAGGTAGTCTCAACCGGCCAGAGTGTGCCAGTTTCATTCGTGGCAAGGCGCATCTGGCTGTGGTAGTATCTAAGTAGTAATCGCGCCCGGCGGAATATCAGGCCGCAGAAGCGGGCAATTGAGCGGGCTAACCCAGCGTGAGGAGGAAAAGACTATGCTAAGTAACCACGATATCGAGAAGGCCATGACAATCAGGCTCGAGGATGAGCTGCCCGAGATGCAGGAGTTTGAGCCGGGAATACGCAGGGCACCGCACCGCGGCTACACCCTTTCCAGTGCGCAAACAGAGGTTGCACTTAAGAACGCTTTGCGTTACGTCCCTGAGAAATACCACGAGACTGTCGCTCCGGAGTTTCTGGAGGAGCTCATGACCAAAGGACGTATTTACGGCTACCGCTTCCGTCCTGCCGGGCGAATTACCGGTAAGCCGATTGATTCCTACAAAGGCAATTGTATTGAGGGCAAGGCTTTCCAGGTAATGATCGATAACAACCTCGATTTTGATGTTGCCCTGTACCCCTACGAACTGGTGACCTACGGCGAAACGGGTCGCATCTTTCAGAACTGGATGCAATACAGGCTGATCAAGAAGTATCTCGAGGTCATGACCGAGCATCAGACGCTGGTCATAGAATCGGGCCACCCACTGGGTCTCTTCCGCTCCAGACCGGAGAGCCCCAGGGTCATCATAACCAATGCTCTCATGGTAGGCATGTTTGACAACGAAAAAGACTGGAATGTGGCGGAGCAGATGGGCGTGGCCAACTACGGACAGATGACGGCGGGCGGATGGATGTACATCGGCCCTCAGGGTATAGTCCATGGTACTTTCAATACCCTTTTAAACGCAGGCAGGCTCAAGTTAGGCCTAAGCCATGACAAGGATCTGAGCGGCGTGCTCTTCGTCTCGTCAGGCCTCGGAGGCATGAGCGGCGCACAGCCCAAGGCCATGGAAATTGCCAACGGCGTGGCCATAGTGGCCGAGGTGGATCCCTCACGGATTAGAACCCGTCACGAACAAGGCTGGGTCAGCCGCGTTTCGGACAACTTGGCGGAAGTTTTCGGCTGGGCCCAGGAGTACATGGCCAAGGGCGAGCCGCTCTCCATTGCCTATTACGGCAACATCGTCGACCTGCTGGAATACGCAGTCAAAGAGAATGTCAAAATAGACCTGCTGTCGGACC
Organism: Firmicutes bacterium UBA2296; assembly: GCA_002345475.1. GTDB lineage: Bacteria > Bacillota > UBA994 > UBA994 > UBA994 > UBA2296. The sequence continues at coordinate 6,536 of DDWC01000174.1, read as the reverse complement.
AGACATCTCTCCATGTCATGGGCGGCTACTGCCCCCAGGGCCTGACCTTCGCCGAACGCACCGAAATGCTGGGCAGGGACAAGGTGCAATTTACGGAGCTGGTCAACAAGTCGCTGCGGCGGCATTTCGAGTTGGTCAGCACCCTGGTGGAGCGGGGCACCTACTTCTTTGACTACGGCAATGCTTTCCTCAAGTCTGTCTTCGATGCAGGTGTGCAGGAAGTGTCCAAAAATGGCGTGGACGAGAAGGACGGTTTTATCTTCCCGTCCTATGTGGAAGACATTATGGGGCCCGAGCTCTTCGATTATGGTTACGGTCCTTTCCGCTGGGTGTGTCTCAGCGGAAAATCCGAGGATCTGGACAAGACTGACCAGGCCGCCATGGAGTGCATCGACCCAGACCGACGCGGGCAGGACCGCGACAACTACGTGTGGATCCGCGATGCCAAAAAGAACAACCTGGTGGTGGGTACCAAGGCCCGCATACTCTATCAGGACGCCGCCGGCCGCACCAAAATAGCCCTCAAGTTTAATGAAATGGTGCGTAGGGGCGAAGTAGGTCCGATTATGCTGGGTCGCGACCACCATGATACCGGAGGCACCGATTCCCCGTTCAGGGAGACGGCCAACATCAAGGACGGCAGCAATGTTATGGCTGACATGGCCACGCAGTGTTTTGCCGGCAATGCCGCACGGGGCATGAGCCTTGTGGCCCTTCACAACGGAGGTGGCGTGGGTATAGGTAAGTCTATCAACGGCGGCTTTGGCATGGTGCTTGACGGCAGCGCCCGCGTTGACGCCATCCTCAATTCAGCTATGCCCTGGGATGTCATGGGTGGAGTAGCCCGGCGTGCCTGGGCGCGCAACGAAAACTCCATACTCACCAGCATGGAGTACAACCAGCAGAACTCGGACACGGACCATATCACCTTGCCCTACGTAGCCGATGACGACCTGGTAAGACGCCTGGTCGCAGAGGCTCGCAAGTAGTGCAATAGCGAGGCAAAAAGCGAGAGGACAGCCCCCGGGGCTGCGCCTCTCGCTTTTATGTCCGCTCAACGGGGTGCCGTCATGACGAGAAGGAAAAGAACCATTCCGCCTTCTGGGCCACGCGGGTGAACCCAATCTTCTCGTACATGTCCTTGGCCGTGTCGTTATGATCAGTAATCAGGTACACGATCTCGGCGCCTCTATCCCAGGCTAGCTCAATCAGGGCCTTGAGCATAGCGGTACCAAAGCCCTGGCGCTGGCTGTCGGGGGCGATATCTACATCCTCAATTTTCGCCACCTTGCCAGCAACGAAGAGGTCGGCGTGACCGACGGCGCGGCCGTTGTGAAAACAGAGGAAGTGGTCCACGGCGTCTTCCGAGAGATATACCTGACTGCGCCGCGAAAATCTGCGAGTGACAAAGTCGTCGCCCATGTCTGCACCATTGGCCCGCAAGTCCAGCGCCAGAGCTGTCTCGCGTAGGTCAGCTGTAAGCGTAAGCATCTGGCCGCCTTCGCGGCTTCTCAGTTTGCTGGTGTCACCCGGCGCAAATACGTAGTAGTCATAGAGACAGGTCGCCTTGGGCTGGCGGGGTAACCCTGTGAGAGCTGCAGGATCGACCGGCACGTCTGTCTGGATGTTAAGGAAGGTTCTCCCAGCCTGTTGGGCCAGAGATATTTCCCGGGAAATAACTTCGCTAAGGCGAAGTTCGCCCACCAGAGGCTTGATGTACGTCAGGTTATGCGAGTACATATCCGGCAGTTCTGGGTCAGAGAAGCGTATGAGATCTTCTGCTTCTTCCATACGACAGAAGGCCTGTAAATAACTGAGTTCTGTATCAAAGAGTCTCTTCAAAACGGAACCTTCTTTCCTTCAGGTATTATTAGTCAACCCGGGCCAGCAGATACAGATGTACGGCTGCTTCGGCCACATTGGAGAGTATCCCAAGAGTCATCCAGATGAGCATGTCTGGCATCATGTAGAAGGCCAGTTGCCAGGTCATGCCCCTGCCCAGGACGACCGCGACGATGTTAGGTATCAGCATGATTATAGCCACAGGTATGACCAGATTCAGGGCAATCCTGGTTATGCGTTTTGCCCGCGGCATTGGTGTGGCTCCGCGGAACAGACGCCAGCTCTTGCGATAGGCAAAGAACAGGTTGAGGACCGCCAGCGGCAGCAGCGCCCTGAACACCCATGCCAGGTATAGCCGGTCAGGCGGCTGCTGGTCGGTGATAATAGAGACGATACCCCTGGTGAGATCGGGATAAAAGAACAGGCTATATAATAGTTGGTTCTTGTTGGTCATCAGGGCTATGTTGTAGCCATCTTCCGTGAGCATTACGGAATTTGCGACATACCCAGGCAGTGAACCTCCATGGTGTACCGCTGGCCTGCCGGCTATAGTGCCCCACATCCAGCCCATGCCATAGGGGTCAGTCTGCATCATCAGTTCCAGTCCTGCGCGGGACACGCCCAGCTTCGCGTCCTGTGTCGCCATCATGTTGAGGTATTTGACCAGGTCGCTGATGCTGGAAGAGATGTACCCTCCGGGCAGGTCATATTGAGGAAAGGGCTCGTAACGGGGCACTGACATGGTGAAGGCCGATAAATGCCCCGTGACGTCAACTTCGCCCCTCAGATAGGTGCGTTCAAGTCCCAGTGGGTTCAGAATGCGCTCTTGCACATAGGTCTCGTAGGCTTGACCGCTCACCTTCTCAACCATGGCGCCCAGCAGGCTGTAATTCTGATTGAAGTAAGCAAAGGTTGTACCCGGAACGTGACGCAGGGACATCGTGTTCATGTCGGCAATGAGGTCATCAAAAGTGGCTTCCCAAGGCAGGGCGGGTATGTAGTCCAGGTCGGTCATGCCACTCACCTGATTTAGCAGGTGTCGCACGGTGATCTGTTCGGAAACCCTGAACTCAGGCAAGTAACGGGAGACCGGCGAGTCTAGATCTATCGAGCCGCTTTCCACCAGTTGCATAATGGCCAGAGCGGTAAAGGACTTGCTGATAGAGCCGATATAGAAAAGGGTATCTGTGGTAACCCCTTCGCCTCGGGCATACGCAAAGACAGTCTCCCCGCGATATGATACCTCGACGCACAGAGAGGGAAGCCCAATGGCCCGAGCGGTCCTCTCCAGATACTCCTGTAGCTGGGCCTCTGGGAAATCAGCTGCCCCTGAACTTGCTACGGAAGTGGCTGGCGACAGTCCGGCCAGCAGGGTCATTGCCAGTAGCAAGGCCACCAGCATAAGCCCGCGAAGGCGGCCTCCGGGAAGTGTTCTGTCCGATTCTCGCATCAAAAACATCGCCTCCTGTGTGCTTTATCAGTGTCTGCCCTTTAAATACTTGTCGAAGAATACCAGGCAGGCCTCGTTAATTGCTGTCAGCGTGTCGCGAGGACTTCGCTCCGATGGCCCTCCATTAAGCAGGCGTGCCAGAATGGGACTGCTGAGGGCAAGATCTGTCAGGTCGAAATGGCCGGCGCCGCTGATGTGCAGGTTGTGAATGTCGGGGTTGGCTGATGTAAGCAAGGCATGGTTTGCCGCATATTGGGGCCTATCCCCAAGAATTTGCCACGAGGCATCGGAATAGACGTTCAACAAAGGCAGAGGATATGGTTCGTCTCGATATACGAAGTGTCCGTCCAGCACAGCAATAATATCATACATAAATGGAGATTCAAGAGCTATGACCGCCTTAACATCGGTTCGCGCTCTACCGACACCCAAAGCCGCCGAGCCCCCCAGGGAGTGACCCATGACGCCGATGCGCTCGGGGTCTACCAGGCCTACTAACTTATCCACGGTTCCTGGCCTGGTAGCGTCAACAAGTGCATCAATGACCAGGTCTATGTCGCCCATCCTTATGTCCATCCATTTACTGTAATGATAGTAGCTCTGCAAAACATCCTTCCTGGGATCCTCGGTCAGCACTTCCTTAAGGTATCCTCGGTTGACAAAGAGCAGGCGGCCGGAGCTGTCAGTGCTGTAGAGTCCCTGGTAAGTGTGGTCCAGGGCACCCACCACATAGCCGTGGCTGGCCAGATATGTATACAGGGAAACGTTACTCGACCTGATGCCCAAAGCTCCGTGGGAGAAGAGGACCAACGGGAATGGACCTTTGCCGTCTGCAGGAAACCAGAATTCTGTTTTTAGCTGCCGGTTGCTACCGGCTGGATCATAGATGTCCACGCGTTCTGTATCAGCGAAGAAGTGGGTAGTGGTGGCAACGGTGTAGGGCCCAGAGGGCTCTATGATGTCGTATCCAGGGAAGAGGACGAAGGGCATGAGGGTGAGGCAGTACAAGAGCAGTGTACCAGCCAGGCCGGGAAGAAGCCGTCTGGCGCGATGAGCGCCTCTTGTGTCTCTTTGATCATAGACCCTTATTGCGCTGGCCGCAGCCAGAACGCCCAGCAGCACCAGCAAGCCAAAATACATCAGCGAGGAGCCAGAAGGCGAAGAGAAGATCATCAGTAGGATGACGGCAAGAAGCAAAACTGACCGAGTAATAAGCCTCTTCCTGGCCAGGTTCAGGCGGCTCTTGCCAGAGCAGACGACGATGGCGCACTCTGAAACGACAGCGACAAAGAAGATAGCTAAGCCCAATTACAGTCCCCCCTGGTTTCGCTACTAAGTGTCACTAGAGCATGGGAGTCACTTTAGAGCAACCATTCTCCTGAGAAAGTAGGTCATGAGCAGAAGTGCTCCTGTAGCAGACAGATAGTAGATCGTCGCCCCGGATGCCGCAGAATCCGCAACTGCACCCATGAAATCGGCGGCGGGTACTCCGTTGAAGATGAGGTACATCATGAAGATGTAAGTTACCTCGAAAAACTTTCCTGATCTTGTCCATGTGCCCAGGGTTGAGGCCAGGGCAGGGACAAACATAGCTCCAACCAGGAAGGCCAGCAGTTCGCGCCATAACCCCAGCGCGAGAAGCCGGATGAAGAAGCCGCTCCCGGCCAGCAGAGCGATGACCAGTCCGGCAGCCCACGAGGCGACGGTGCGCCTTGACGCAGCACCCGGGCAAGAATAGAGCAGGTCGGCTGTCCGGTGTCGGTACTCGGCATGTCCCAGGGCCGACCATATGAGCAGTGGCCAGCTCCAGGCCAGGGGAGCGAACACTCTCTGCGCAAGGCCCAGCGGGGCGAGAAGACACATACCTGTCAAGGAGAGCTGCACCGCATACCACCACCAGGGCAGGCCCTTGAGCAGCAGGCGTGTCTCGTGTTTGACCAGATCAGTCAGGCCCGGTTGGTACGAAACCGGCGATAGGCTCGTGGCAGTTCCGTAGCTTAGGTTATCGCCGGTGTCGTCAGCCAGAGTAGTCTCTTTGTGGCGGTTCCTAAGCCGCGCCCGTTTTCCAGGCGTACTCTGTGTGTCGAAGCCGCGAAATAACAGTGAGGCTAGGAAGACTAGAGCTCCCGCCAGCATTAGCCAGGGGAGTCGACCGACAGCCAGACCGAGAGTCCATTCTACACCCGGCCAAAGGAATGTCTTGAGGGGTTCCTGCAGCAACATCAGTCCGTCGGCTACGCGCACTGAGGGATCCGAAAGGAGTTGGCGCGCTACGCCAGCCATGCTTTCGCGGAAGATGCCATTTCCCATCAGGCTGTATACGGGAATGTGACCAGCGGCAAGCTGAAGCACGCGGCCAGTATCAGTTGTTAACACCACAATCCACAGCAGAAAGTAGAGCACGTTGCCCAACCCGCCGCGTAAGAAGCCTACCGACTCAAAGAGCACGGCCAATGCCGAAACCACGATTACTGAAGGCAGGGCCACGACGAGAAAAGGCAGGAGCAAGTGCTTTAGAGAAACCACGCTGCTCTCTCCTCGGATCAACTGCATCAGAATGGCCGAGAAGAAGGAAATCTGTAGCAGGGTCGCCAGAAGGGCCAGATTGCTCAAGAATTTTGTCGCCAGGTAGGTGCGACGACTCAGGGGCGAACTGGCTATCAGCTGGCCAACACCACATCTGGCGTCGTTATCAACGGTACCTTTGATGAGATAGAAGCCCAGCAGGAACAACAGCGGAGTGGTAGCCATGGCGATCGAGGCTCCTACCCAGGCGGAATTATATACACCTCTGTGACCGGCGATCTCCACCACGGCAAAAAGGGAGCCCGTCGGAGGGACGAAGAGATAGAAGGCAATCATGCTTACACCCGCCATCACCAGGAAGCTGTATCTGCGCATGCGCTCCTTGACGTCTGCCTTCACCATACCAAGAAGCACGAAGGGCCTAGTCATGGCCAGAGACCCCCTGTCCCGCTATGAAGAACAGATAGGCGTCCTCAAGCGCAGGCTCCACCTGTCGGGCCTCTCCTTCCGGGCGTACCGAGGTTACGATTCGGGCACGCACACCCTGGGCGGTATGGGAAAGGGAACCGATGATGTGCTTCTGGCGCAGTTCACTCAGGCGATCCTCTGGTACCAGGGTCTCCCAAACCTTGTCCCGCACCACTTCAATCAGCTCTGACGGACTGGCGTAGGCGAGCAGCCTGCCTTTGGCCATCAGGGCGATCCGGCTCGCGGTAGC
>DDWC01000135.1 GCA_002345475.1 Firmicutes bacterium UBA2296 | reverse complement strand
TCGAGGGGTAACCTCCTGGTCGGTTATTGCTTTTTGCCGGTCTTCATGCCAGCTGATATTGCGAAGGAAGGTGATTGTGAACCTGTCGCCCAGGGAGTGATTCTGCAGCAAATAATTATATGGAGGGATACAAGTGAAAAAGAGCCTGGCGCTAGCGTTAACACTGACATTATTGCTTTCGCTGTTGTCCATCGCCTATGCCTTCGGTCCCGTCCAGCAGGTGTTCCCAATACTCCCGCAACCGACCGCCGAAACAGGCGAGACGGTCAACGAGACACCACAACTCTGGTTCGTGGAGTTAAGCGGGGCACCTGCGGCTGACGGTGGCAAGCTGCCGTCGATTGCCCTTGAGCAACGCAACTTCAGAGCGGAAGCCGCCACAGCCAAAGTCCAGTACAAGGAGAGATTCTCGTTTAGTACCCTGTGGAACGGTTTGTCGGTTTCCATTTCTCCAAGCCAGTTGCCGGCTTTGAGCAGGCTGGCTGGGGTTAAGGCCCTCTATCCCGTGGATATCATCTCCATACCGGAAACACAGGTTTCCAGCATGCCCGAGATGTTCACCGCTTTGGCCATGACCGGGGCCGACATCGCCCAGAGTGAACTGGGCTATACCGGCAAAGGTGTGAAGATTGCCATAATGGATACCGGTATAGACTACATGCACCCCGACCTGGGCGGCGGCTTTGGACCAGAGTTCAAGGTGTTTGCCGGATGGGACTTTGTCGGCGACGCCTTTAACGCCGACCCGACCAGCCCTGGATATAGTCCGGTGCCTGTTCCTGATCCGGACCCAATGGATACTAATGGACATGGTACCCACGTGGCCGGCATCGCTGCTGCCAATGGAGCGGTAGTGGGTGTGGCTCCCGACGCTCTGCTCGGCGCATACCGCGTTTTTGGCACCGAGGGTTCTACCACTGCCGACATTATGCTTGCAGCCATGGAGAGAGCCCTGGCCGACAAGATGCAGGTGCTCAACATGAGTATCGGCTCGGCCTTCCAGTGGCCCCAGTACCCCACCGCCCAGGCGGCCGACCGTCTGGTTAACAGGGGAGTAGTGGTCGTCGCGTCCATCGGCAACAGCGGTGCCAACGGCCTGTACTCCGCCGGAGCACCCGGATTGGGCGAGAAGGTCATAGGGGTTGCGTCTTTTGACAATACTCATGTTTTCGTGCCCGTTTTCACTATTGACGATGATCTGGACGTCGGCTACATTACCATGACATTCTCAGAGGAGCCGCCGACTGAAGGGACGTTCCCGATTGCCATACCAGGTCTGGCAATGGATAAAGGCGAGTTGGTAAGCAATGAGCTCGGTAACTTCGCTTACTCCGAGGATTTCACAGGAAAGATTGCGCTGGTAAAGCGCGGGGGAGAGCCCTTCTCCCTTAAGGCGCAGAATGCAAAGAATGCTGGCGCTGCCGGAGTTGCCATATACAATAACGTAGCCGGTCTGTTCAGCGGCACGCTGGGTGCTGATCTCGGACTGGGCATCCCGGTAGTTGGTATCTCCCTGGCTGACGGACTCGCAATTAAGGACCGCATTGAAAAGGGAGAGACAACTTTGACCTGGACTGCGGACATGGGAAGCTTCCCAAGTCCCACCGGCGGCCTGATCTCCAGCTTCAGTTCCTACGGCCTCTCACCCGACCTTGCCTTAAAACCCGATATCGGCGCCCCCGGTGGCAACATCTACTCCACCTATCCCGTGGCAAAGGGCAGTTACGCTACCATGAGCGGTACTTCAATGTCCAGTCCGCATGTTGCGGGTGCCGTGGCGCTGCTGCTCGAAGCCAAACCCAAAACCCCGGCCCAGGCTGTGCGCGGCATACTGCAGAACAGTGCAGACCCCAAAGCATGGTGGGGCAACCCCGGCCTCGGCTTCCTTGATAACGTACACCGTCAGGGTGCAGGTATGCTGGACATTGACGACGCCATACTGGCGACAACAGTGGTCACCCCGGCCAAGTTGTCGCTGGGAGAGTGCCTGACAGTGCCCCACGCAACGCAACTGGCTATCACTAACAAGTCAGCCGGTCCAGTCACCTACACTCTCGGTCATCTTCCTGCGCTGTCAACCGGACCCAATACGTTCACGCCGGCATTCTTCACAGGATTTGCAGCGGTAAGCTTTGATGTTCCTGAAGTGACGGTTGCGGCGGGAACCTCTGCACCGGTGAGTGTAACTATCACTGCAAATCCATCTCTCGCCAATGGCAGTATGTATGGTGGTTACATCGTAATCTCTGGGAGCGATGGTTCCGTACTAAGGGTTCCCTATGCCGGTTATAAGGGTGACTACCAGGCAAGGCAGGTGCTGACACCTGGCGGCTACGGCTTCCCAGCCCTCGCCTGGTCGCCTGACGGAGTTAATTTTGGCTTCGCCGACGCGGGTGATATTTTCACAATGGAAGCCGAAGACGTCCCTTACGTACTGGTGCATCTGGACCATCAATCCGACACCTTTATGCTTGAAGCAATTGATGCCGCCAGTGGCAAGAACCTGGGCGTAGTCCTCAACGAACGGTATCTCCCCAGAAACAGCACGGCAACCGGATTCTTCGCCTTCCCCTGGGATGGAGTCGTACTGCGAGGCCGCACAACGTCTGAAGCGCCCAACGGCGCTTACTACCTTAAAGTCAGTGTGCTGAAGGCCCTGGGTGACAAGGATAACCCTGAACACTGGGAGACCTGGACATCACCGATGTTCGAAGTAGCCAGGCCCAATTGGGAACCCCAGCCTCCGGGCAACAAGCCGCCCTCCCCGCCGGGGAAAAACAAGTAGAGTCTTTCCTGTACAGCCAGAAATAGAGCTTGCACAATGAGAGCCCGGCATTAGCCGGGTTTTCTTTGTGCAACATGGCCAGATGCACTAGCTATCCCAGACAGAATACGGGGCACAAACCCCTAGATACTAATGATGATTATATATATAAGATATATTATATAATGACTTATCTATAGTATTATGGTACTATGTAGCTGGATGATGATGCCAGAGCGACAAGAAAATATTGAGGGGGCAATGATCGCTCAACCTGATTTGGACGCTTGGTTGAACGGGAGCAAATAGCGTAACCGACCTCGAGTGGCAACTCACGGTCGGTCTTTTCTATTTTAAAGACTGACCCAATTGTTGCAGTCGCCCTGTGCCAGGCCAACTGAAAGGAGCTGAGATAATTCCCCGGGAGGCGCACTCACCATCCAATGTCAGGACAGCGGCCCTTGCCTTCCCGTGTAAATTGGCTTATGGCATATGAAAGAGGAGTGAAACTTAAGTGAAGAGAAGAAGATTACTAATGCCTATTCTCGTGACCATGGTGGCGTTGGCAATGCTAATCGGATTAGCCGTGCCGGCATTAGCTGCTGAGGTTAAGGGAACAAAGGAAACTTATCTCGGAGGAAACCCCGCCGATACAGGGGATAAACTATACGTCGTGGGCGAGACCATTTATTACGTCATGACGATAGAGAACCCTATCACAAATAGCCGAATTAACACCATGACCCGCATATGGGACACCATGCCCGACGGTACTATCATTGAGTATCTTGCCCCCGGGCAGACCTTAGTATTGATGCCCGGAGAAATTGCTACTTACATGGCACAGTACACCATTAAGCCCGAAGACGTAGGATTGCTGGAGAACAGGTTTGAGGCCATGGGCTATGACAACGCCACGCCCGCACCTGACAGTCTTCGTGTGCTGATAACCAAAAACGCCCTGGTCATCGAGCCGGAAATCTCCATAGCCAAGAGCGTTTCGCATGCCACGTCCAAAATTGGCGACGTAGTTGAATACTCCATTACCGTGACTAACACCGGCAACTACGCCCTCGAAAACCTGGTTGTGGTTGACGCCCTACTGGGCGGCAACATTACATCCGCGTTTGGTTTTGCAGCTACATTGGCACCTGGCGAATCGAAAACGGCAGTAATTCCCCATACCATTATGGCAGGCAACATCGCCAATGGGGTGTTGCTGAACACCGCAACAGTAGATGCCCACGCGCTGGGTTACCCGGCCGTCACCGTTTCAGATGAAGATGATGCCGAGGTAGCAATCGTTACCCCTGGCTTCACCA
>DDWC01000015.1 GCA_002345475.1 Firmicutes bacterium UBA2296 | reverse complement strand
GGCCAGCCTGCTTGGACAGCAGTTGTCGGTGGCGGATGTAGAGCGCGGCCTGCCGCTTACGGTGCAGGGCGTGCGCGTCGGTACCCTGATTTCCACCGACATAGCACAGCGACTGGAAGGGGTGCGATCACTGGAACAGGACTTTCGTAACTCCTTCAACATTGGTAGTCTTTGGACTGCGGCCCTGGCCTTGCTGGTGGCGCTGGTGCTGGGGGTAGGTATTTCGCGCAAGCTGATCGCCCCCATCGCCGAAATAGATCGGGCTGCAGCTACGCTGGGTTCGGGCCGGCTTGACTTCCGCATACCAGCAAAATACACGGAGACAGAATTGGCAAGCCTGGTATCTTCCTTCAACGAGATGGCGGCCAGACTGGAGAAGTACGAAAAGTCCCGCCGCAATCTCGTGGCTGACGTCGCCCATGAGCTGCGCACTCCTTTGACCATCCTGCGCGCCTCGCTGGAATCCATTTTGGCAGGGGTTACTGTGCCGGATCCCGAGCAAATAGCCTCGCTATATGACGAAGCCTCCCGTATCGGACGCCTGGTTGAAGACCTCCAGGAACTATCATTAGCCGAGGCCGGTCGGCTCAGCCTGAAGATGCGGGACTGCCTGCTGCACCCTGAGCTGGTGCGCGTGGTGGAGCAAATCAGGCCTGTGGCAGAAGATAATGGTGTCAGCCTGGACTATTCCGCTGAGACAGAGCACGCCATTTCCTCTGTCGACCCCGACCGCCTGCGGCAGGTTCTCTTCAATATCATTTACAATGCCGTACAGTACAACCGGGAATCAGGCCGGGTGGACGTTCGGCTTTGCACGCAAAACGGTCGTGCACTCATTATCGTGTCCGACACAGGCCACGGTATCAGCGCCGAGGAACTGCCCCATGTTTTTGACCGCTTTTACAGGGGAGACAAGGCGCGTCAAAGAACCGGAACAGGACTGGGCCTGGCCATTGCCAAGGAGTTCACGGAATCCATGCAGGGGCAACTTAGCGTTGACAGCAAGGTTGGCACCGGCAGCGAGTTTACTCTGAGCTTTCCCCTTGCGGCGGTGCAGAGTTAGACGCCACATAATGGCACTATTGCAGGGAATTGTCCGCCGCCCGTCGTATAGTAACAGGTGAGGTGAGTGCTTTGCCTGTAACGATTGAATACATGCGGTATCTTCTGCTCACGGCCACCCACGCTTTTGACGGCAAAAGAGGACGCAGCGGCGTCCTCAGTTACCTGCGCGGAGAAGCCACTCCAAACACTATGGAACTAGGCAGTGACTCGGGCATCAAGCACCTGTACGGTGTACTGCGTGGCGTCGACGCCGCAGAGGTTCAGGAAGTCCTCAATTCCTTGCTGGCTTACCGGCTACTGGAAGTACGCAAACTGGCCACTGGCGATAAAGAGATACCGCTACTCTATGTGACAGAATCCGGGGAGCGTGAACTATTGCGCCTGGCTTCCCTGGGTTTTGAGTCGGTTGGCTCTGATGGCTTGTCCGTCGATCGTTTGCTGCAATCGCTGATTATTCTGGCTGATCTTATGGATCAACTCAATTCATCCGCCAGCGATCCCGAACCAGAACTCCGGCAGTACCTGGAGCTGTTCGGTAAGGCCATGTCGGTCAGTTCTGAAGTATACTTGGCGACCCCGCCTGGACGCAAACAGTTCGCCGCGCTTCTGGAGAAGAACCTGCACCTGGGTCTCTTTGCCTTCCTTCCCGAGCTTGAAGCCCAATGCCTTCGGCTCCGCTCCGGGTTCTCTCCACCACATCAGCTTGACCTGGCGACCATGAACAGTCTGTTCGGGACAGTCGATGTGGAGAACGTGGCCCGCAAAGCGGCTGCCAGGCTGACTGATAAGGCCTGGGAACATCGCAATCCCATACACTCTGTTTTGTCTTTTTTCACTATTGCCCGACGTCAATGAGACTGGGATTGCGAGGTGCAGTTATGAAAAATACTCAGTCTGAGAAGCTGCTGACATCGAGGATTCACCCCAGAGAAGCCGACATGAGAGGGGATTACTTCCGCGATGTCACGGCCATAATTCATTCGACTCCTTTTCGTCGTCTCAAGCATAAGACGCAGGCCTTCTATGCCCCCAAGAACGACCATATTTGCACCAGAATCGAACATGTGCTTCATGTCTCCACAATTTCAGCCAGCATATGTCGAAATCTGGGGCTCGATGCGGACCTGGCTCAGGCCATAGCCCTGGGTCACGATCTGGGTCACGCTCCTTTTGGCCATGAGGGAGAACGGGTGCTCCACTCCCGGGCTCTTCCTGTTGGAGGTTTCATCCACGAACTGCACGGGCTGAGGGTCGTCGATGTTCTCGCCAACGGTGGCAAGGGTCTCAACCTGACCTACGCTGTGCGTGATGGCATTGTCTCCCACTGCGGCGAATCCTTCGACCGTCACATCAAGCCAGAAAGCAGGGTTAAAGACCTGGAGAACATCCGTGATCGCGGGCACTATCCGCTGACCTATGAGGGTTGCGTTGTCAGGTTATCCGACCGTATCGCCTATCTGGGTAGAGATCTCGAAGACGCCATCACTGCCGGATTTTTTACCCTTGACGATGTCAATCCCACCATACGCCGAGCTCTGGGATCGTCAAACGGAGAGATTATCGGCACTCTGGTGGCTGACGTGTGCGACGAGTCCCGCGGCAAAGACTATGTAGGTTTTTCGTCAGAAAAGCACGACCTGATAGTGGAGCTATACAGTTTCAACGCTCAGCGTATCTATCGCAACCCCAAAATGGAGCGTTACCGGGTTTTTTGCAAGCGAATAATCGAAGGTCTCTTCGACTATCTCCTGGAGCTTTATGACAGGCAACCGGCGGATAGTCAGCGTTTCATCGAGTCCGGCTTGCCTCTTGATAGGCACTTTGGTAACTTCCTGAAGGAAATGCAAAGCATCTACCAGAGAGAGAACGCAACTCCCACGCGCATGGTGACCGATTTTGTAGCCGGCATGACTGATGACTATGCTATCGATGCCATCAAGCAAATCACTATCCCCGAGCCGGTGGGATAAGATCGAGACTCTGAGCAAAACAGCCCCGTCAGATCGGCCTGACGAGGCTGTTTTGTTTCGAGGAGCTCTTAGTTGCTAGCTCTTGGCTCTTGAGAGCATTATGCAGTCAGCACCCAGCAAGCAGCACCGACGCCTGTCGCAAACCCGCGTCACGTCTAAACCGATCTCCCGTTTCTTGGCCAAATCGCACCAAGCGCCAAGCGTCTCGGGTCCTCCTGGCCTCCGCTAAGCGCTAAGCGCCAAGCGCCAAGCGCTACTCTCCCTCCACTTGCCCCCCGCCCGTCCGTTCCACCAAGCGCTACGCGCCGAGCGCTACGCGCCGCCCTCGCCACCTCGCCCTTGGCGGCTGGCGCCTGGCGGCTGGCGGCTAGCTCCTCGCGCAATGCGCTCGTCGCTACCCCTCCTCATACTCCTCGCGCAACTGTTTCAGCTTATCTTCCCAGTCGGCGTATGTCATAGTCCTGCTGTCGAGAAAGGCATTGTGCACCCGGTCTACGGTTGCTTCCTGTGAGGGGCGCACCAAAGTTGTAATGTTGATGCTGCCGGCGCGGTGGCCTGGAAGGGGCGCGACACGACGGTGCTTGTAGCCGCAAACGCTGCAGTCTTCCTGTGTCAGGATAATTGGCGCTAAGGACTCTCCGCCTCTGGCAATCGCTCCGGCGAACAAAGTCAGTTCTTCCTTCCCCAGCACATTGCCACAGGAAGGGCAGCGTCTTATGAAGAGCTTGCGCACGACGAAGAAGACCACAAAGGAGAAGAATGCTGCCCCGGCCAGCAGCCCGAATAGAACTAGCAGGGGATTCTTTCGCTCGATACCAACGGTCATTCCGGTGCTTATTACCTGCAAGTCGGGCGTCACCTCATATCCGTATACGAAGCGCCGTCCGTCGGAAGTGACTTCGACAAGTTCTATGATATAGGTTTGCCCGCGCCTTGATGCTGACAGCTCAGTGTTCTCCAGTCTCTCCTGGCTCACTTGCGATCGCAGTGCCGCCATTACTTCATGGGGGACGTCTACCGGTCGACTTTGCACGGAAATATAGACAACAACCACCACCAGTACCAGCAGAAACCCCATCGCCGTGCGCATTTGTAAGCGTGAGTCGCCAAAAACGCTCTTCTTTTGCATGGCGCCACCTCCTTACACTTCTACCCGTAAGTACGCAGAGAAGTGTGAAAGGTTTCTAGTTAGCGGTAAGTTGTTGTGCTATTCTGAATAGAGAAAGGGGATGAGGTTATTGCATTACATCGAAAGACGTGCCAAGAAGTTGGTTGATTTGAGCGATGCCATCTGGAATCTGGCAGAAGTTGGCCTTCACGAAAACCAGTCCGCGGAGTTGTTGGCATCCTTCCTGGAAAGCGAGGGTTTCAGCGTAAAACGAGGCGTATCTGGTATGCCTTCAGCCTTTGTCGCCGAATACGGAAAGGGTAAGCCTGTCATCGCCATTCTCGGTGAGTACGATGCACTGCCGGGGCTGTCGCAGAAGGTTGGAGTGACAAAAGAACCGGCTCGTCGCTGTGCCGCCGGGCACGGCTGCGGCCATAATCTTCTGGGTGTTGCCGCGGCCGGCGCTGCTGCGGCAGTAAAGGAGGCCATGGATGGGGGGGCACTACAGGGCACTGTGAGGTTTTACGGGTGTCCGGCCGAGGAGACCCTGGTCGGCAAAGTTTTCATGGTCCGTGACGGGTTGTTCGCAGACGTAGATATCGCTCTTACCTGGCACCCGGGTTCTCTAAACTCTCTGTGGGCCGGCAGTTCGCTGTCCCTCAACTCGGTTAAATTCAGGTTCCACGGTCGTACAGCGCACGCCGCAGGCGACCCCCACTCGGGACGCAGCGCGCTGGATGCCGTAGAACTCATGAATGTGGCTGCCAACTACCTCAGAGAGCATGTTGTTCCCGAAGCCCGCATTCACTATGTAATAACCAATGGCGGGGGAGAACCCAACATTGTGCCCGGTGAAGCCGAGGTGTGGTATTACGTGCGAGCTCCTCTGCGCAAACAGGTAGACGAGATTTACGGTCGCCTGCTTAAGATCGCCGAAGGAGCCTGCCTCATGACAGAAACCAGCTTTGAGACAGAGTTCCTTGCCGCCTGTTACAACACCCTGCACAACAACGTTCTAGGCGATCTGCTTATGGATAAGCTGAACGAAGTAGGCGCGCCGCAGTTTACACCCGAAGACTACGAGTTTGCCGCGCAAATGACCGAATCCTTCCCGGCGGGTATCGAAGCATCCCGTAAGTTCCTCAAAGATCAGGGCCTGCCGTACGAAGGAAAAGTCCTGTGCGACTTCATCATTCCGCCCCATGATCTGGGTAAAGTATCCTCCGGATCAACCGATGTGGGCGATGTCAGTCACGTGGTTCCCACCGCCCAGTTCACTGCTGCCAGCAACGTGCTGGGCACTCCTGGCCACTCCTGGCAGTATACCGCCGCCTGCGGCATGAACATCGGCCATCAGGGCATGCTCACCGCCGCCAAGGTCC
>DDWC01000078.1 GCA_002345475.1 Firmicutes bacterium UBA2296 | reverse complement strand
AGCACGCTGTGCCCACGTCTTTTGTCTTTTGAGTTTATGCTTCGGCCCTTCCGCGCCCACTTTCCCGTCTAGATTATTGCCTTTGGTTTTTGTTCTTGGTTTTTGTTTCGTACCGTAGCGGCGAGACCGTGGCTCGCGGCCCCCCGTGCTTAATGATCAATGATTAACGACCGGAATACGGCAGCCTGATAGATTCTGATAAAGCTTGATTTACCTGATTAAAAACTGAGCGGTTATTCTCCGTTTTGTAGGGGCACAGCACGCTGTGCCCACGGTTTTTGATCTTGGGTTATGCTTCGGTCATTCCGCGCCCACGTTCTCGTCTTGCTTTTTTTGCCTTTGTTTTTTGTTTTTCAGTTTATGTTTAAACGTGTAGCGGCGAGACCGTGGCTCGCGGGTGTTGCAGTTCTACCCCTCGCTTTTGCTGAGTGCTGAATGCTGAGTGCTGAATGCCGATTGCTGAGTGCTGAGTGCTGAGTGCTGAGTGCTGAGTGCTGAATGCTGAGTGCTGAATGCTGAGTGCTGAGTGCTGAGTGCTGAGTGCTGAGTGCTGAGTGCTGAATGCCGATTGCTGAGTGCTAAACGCTGACCCTCCACCAAGCGCCAAGCGCTAATCGCCAAGCGCCCCATCCCCAATCCCAGGCAGGACTTTCGCATTTATGCGCGAATTCTAAACCCATGCAATCCACTTGGAAGGATGAATGGAGTGGCCAAAAAGCTTTGTGCAGTTCTCGTCGCAGCTCTGCTTCTACCCTTGCTCTTAACTCCCTTGGCCTCGGCAAATGAGGAGGCGGCCTGGCACCTGGTTGAGATTATCGACTACCCTAACGCCGATCGCTTCGCAACCTCGAGCCAAAACCCGTCCTATGACTACTCGGGAGACTACAATCGCCTGAGCTTTTCCATAACCCAGACCTACGTGGGCAAAAACGACAACAGCACCACGCCGCCCAAGGTGAATGGCGAATCCCTCACCATTACAGCCAGGAGCAGCGCCCCGCCCAGCGTCATCAAGCGAGACGAGAAAGTAGAGCTGCAGCTGTCCATCGCCGTAGGCAATAACACCCAGTCCTTCTTCACCTTTAACGGTGGTGTTAAAGCGTACTTTGACTCGGCTAATATCGGCCCCGGTTCGGCTACGTCACGCAATCAGACCCTCGAAGCCGCCGACGGCAAATCATTCTTTGAGGTCAATAAGCAGACCGGCTACGCTTCTGTAAACGCCACGGTCTCAGCCACACCCAGAGCCGGCTCCCTCGGCAACCGAATGGGACTCGTCATCTCCTTCGCTGCCGGAGGCGTCCCCATGGGCACAACCTATATCTACGAGTGGCGAACTGACGCTGTGGCACCCCCTGACCCTTACGAAGATACCTCCCAGCAGCCCGAACCGGAACCACAGCCCCCGTACCCCCCCGTGTTTAATCCCGAGGGCGGATGCCCTGACATCCGTTTTGGTGACCTCACCGGCGAGGTCAACGTCAAGCCGGCGTCAGCAGACGAGGACGAGTACGTTTTTGCCTGGCTGACCATGCCTCTCCACCACGACGACATGATCCGCACCAGTCCCCGCAGCGGGGCAATACTATCCTGGTCCGACATGACTACCTTTGTCATGGGTGAAGAGACCATCGCCGTCATCGATTGCGAGGCCGTATATGAGAACAAGCTAAAGTACTTCTTCGGACAGGTCTGGATCAACTTCAAGAGCATGGTCAAAGACGGCAGCATGGAGATAGAAATGGCCCAGGCTGTAGCCGGTATCAAGGGCACTACCCTGATACTTCAGTGCGACGGCACCACTTCCACTGTCAAAGTCATCGAAGGAACAGTGGAGTTTCGGCCCAAGTCCGGCGGGACCCTTACCCTCACCAACGGGCAAATGGTCTCGGCCACCGACGGCAAGGCGGGGGAGGTACAGCCCTTTAATATAGACGCCGAGCTAGCCAAGTGGGACGAAAAGACCCAGCAGATGACCCGCGACATCCTGGCAACCCTGGCCACCCCGGCAGAGCCCATCCCCGAACCGCCCCAGCCATCAGAACCCACCGTCGCCGAACCCCTGAAGCCCAAGTCCAACACCATGATGTTCGTAATCCCCGTCGTCCTCCTGGGCGTCCTTGGCGTCGCCTTCGGCTTCAAAAAAAGCAGAGGCTAAACCCTCAGAACAGCCACGAACTGCAAGGCATCCAAGTACCCGGGAAAGCAAACACAATTGCTTTCCCGGGTCTTCTTCTTGGCATACAGGAAACAGTCTCCGTAGTTGTGCCGAAATCGTTTTCACTTATTGTAGGGGCACAGCATGCTGTGCCCACGTCTTCTGTTTTTCGTTTTATGCTTCGGCCATTCCGCCCCCACGTTTTGGTCTTGATTTATGTTCTTTGTTTTTCAGTTTATGTTTAAATATCGTAGCGGCGAGACCGTGGCTCGCGGGAGAAACGCGGGCACAACTTGTTGTGCCCCCACGATTCCTTATTCAGGTCTCAAGTCTAATGTCTAACGTCCCCAGTCTAACCTCTAACATATTCTTGCTCCTTGGTGTAATACATTGTAATATATAGGTGGAGGTGAACATCATGGCCATAGTATCACTTAGACTTGACCAGAGAGACTACGACCTAATCAAAGAGTACGCCAAAATCAGCAACACTTCCGTGTCCAAGTTACTGCGTGATGCAGCTATCGAGAAAATAGAGGAGGAAATCGACGCCTCCTTGTTTGATACAGCCGTTCGCGAGAGCAAGCGTACCTACACCCTCGACGAGGTGAAAAAGGAACTTGGCCTGTGAGCGAAGCTTGGCAGGTCTCTTTTTCCGACGTCGCTCTGAAGTCGCTCAAGAAGCTCGACCCACCAGTTGCTGCTTTGCTACTGGGCTTTGTCGCGAAGAACCTTCAAGGTTGCGCTAATCCCCGTGAAATCGGCAAGCCGCTGTCGGGTGACGTATCTGGTAAATGGCGCTATCGGCTCGGCGACTATCGTTTCCTTTGCCTCCTGGAAGACGAGTCGCAACGAATCATTGTCATGCAAATAGCTCATCGCAAAGAAGTGTACCGCTAACACCACGAAACCATGGACCCGGGACAGCAAAACTCGTAGCTGTCTCCGGGTCCTTTTTGTATCCTTTGTTCGCATCACCCTCGCAAACGCTACCGATCCCAATTGCCTCGCTGAATGCTGAGTGCCTTACGCTTCTAGCATCGGTTCCACATAATGTAGGGGCACTACATGCTAGTAAGCCGGCAGGCGCCAGCCGCCAGCATACAGGCAAAACAGAGACACGACACCCTGATGAGTCCCGCTAATGTAGGGGCACAGCATGCTGTGCCCACTTCCCCTGTAGTCTAGCGTCTAAAGCCTATCTTCGCTCCAGTTGCTTTTTGTTTTTCAGTTTTCGTTCTCATCAGTGTCCTATCAGGTTAATCAGCGTACCCATCAGGCTGTCGCATCTCTCGCACCATCGTTCTCCCCGTACTGATGTTCCATCCTGCTGAACGCTGACTGCTGAACGCTGACCCTCCACCAAGCGCCAAGCGCTAATCGCCACGCGCCCCAAAATAGCCCGATAGTTGTCACCATTCGCCACAAAAAATAAAGAGGAATTTGCGCCATATAATAGAAGTAATCATGAATGGAAATACGCAGGAATAATTGGGAACAGTTGTAGCGGCTATGAGCCGCCAGCCACCCGCGGAAGTTCGGCGCTTGGCGTTTGGTGGTTAGTGGCTATGGCAAGCAGCCAGCATTAAGCAAACAGCACCCAGCGAATGAGCGTTTTGTCCTCGTTCCTAGTTCAGTTCTTGTTGCGGCCATGCTGCGCCTACGTCCCCGAGGTCCAAAGTCTAAAGTCTAGTTCCTATTTTGGTTTTTGTTTTTTGGTCCTTGTTTCGCTCCCGTAGCGGCGAGGCCGTGACTCGCGGAGTAATGAACCTCAATCATTGCTCGCCCACTGTGACTGAGAAGGCGACTCTATAGAGCAGTAAACGCCTTCGGCTCATTGAACCATTCTAACTGACTTTGGAGGTTAGCCATGAAAGATGATGCAGGTAGCACCATTAGCATGTTCGGCGACGAGAAATCCCATGCTCGGAGTCTGCTGTCCGTTGCAAAGCTCGCCTTCGTTGACGACAGCGAAGTGGAGTGGCGAGAGTTATTCGGGGGCTACAGCAGCCTGAAGGTAGTTACTTACTCGTCCAGCGTGTCATTCATGCAGGATCTGTTTGCCTTGTTTGATGATGTCGAAGTCATACTAGGTTCAGACAAGCTGGTACAGGGCCAGGTGCAGGAGGTAGTGGCTTTTCAGCAGGTTACTGTGAGTGAGATTCGGGAGATGCTACAAAGGAAATCAAGCGCGAAACTTTTCGAAATGGTTCAGGCGGGAAGGTTACGTTTCCTAGTGTCACGTGAGCACTTATCTCATGAGAAGCTGTTCCTGTTGTCGGGAGGCCACGGAACCCGGGTGGTAATGGGTTCTGCAAATATGTCTTACATGGCCTTCTCTGGCAGACAGCGCGAAAACATCTGCTATTTGGACGACACGCCTGCGTACGATTACTATTTATATCGCTATGAACAGCTGAAGGCCAGCTGTTTTGATGAAATAGATAAGGCGTCTGTTGTTGACGATGAAGAAGACATCTCCGATGCTCCGGTTTTCCGTACGGCCGCAAAGAAAGTGATTGTCATTGAATCGGTGGAGCACCCGGAAGCAGCCCGGGAGGTCAAGTTCACTCTGAAACTCGAGAGTAGGAAGCGGGCGCTAAGTGCCATTATCCCGTCAAAGGACCGTGGACGTGTTCTTATCAATGCGGATGAGGTAAAGATAATCCGCAGACATATAAGGCAGATGCAGGTGGAAGTCGCCTCCGCTGTGGTTGAACATCCTCGGTTAATCCTCGACGTGGATGAAACCACCGCTACATTGAACGATAAGCAACTGGATCTATCACCGCTGCCCAACGAGTTAACGTCTGATGTCAGCTACTTGATGGAATACATGGACGGGTTTCATCAGTTCCATGGCGACACTGAAGAGATGACCCGTCGCTATTATGCCTTCGTGAACTGGATGTTTGCCTCTCCATTCATGGCGATCATGAGAGACACCGCGCAAAGGAACCACAGGACTGTATACCCGTATCCGGTGTTTGGCTTGCTTTACGGTAAGAGCAAAGGCGGCAAGACTTCGTTTCTTGAAACCATCATAATGTTGATGGTTGGGCAGAAGCTCACCTTGTCTGGTGATAAGTTCACCCGGACCAACATCAACGACCTCAAACACACGGTGCAAGGAGTTCCTATAGTCATAGACGACCTAACGTCCCAGCGGTTTAACACGCACGCCCCGGAAGTTATCAAGAACGAATCGTTTGGTCTAGCTGAAGGCAACCGCAACTATCCGGCCGTGGTCATCAGCGCCAACGAAGACGTAAACGTCGTTCTGCCCGAGATCGCCCGGCGTACAGTAACCTGTCACATCCAGGCTGGACGAACTACCATGGAGATAATGCGTAGCAGCCTGGTGCAGCGGGTACAGGCGAACATTGGCACCGCCCTCTATCGGAGCTACCTTGGACGCATGCTCAAACTGATGCCTTCGTTGCTAGATGAACTAAAATCTGAAGAACATGGTAATCCACCGGATATCCTGCAGGCATCTTCCCTTGTGTTGAAGAACATAGTCGAGGAGCATACGGCTACCACACAGATTCCAGACTACGTGCGGCTGCTCTCGTTAGAAGACTACTTTGACGACCAGAAAACCCGGCGCTCTTTAATAGAGCACGTAAACAACGACTATCGTGTCAACCCGAAATCGTTTACCATATCCCGCCACAAGGATGAGCTCATATACGATACTCGTGATCAGCACACTGCTCGACGATTGTTCAAGGAGCTTCCGGAGGATCTATTGGCCAAGCAGATGCAGACGAAACTGTCCATGAACCTTACCAAAGCTCAGGAGTTCTTCGGCTGCAATTTCAGCCGACCCTGGTATACATTTCGGTAGAATAGGGCACATACGTGCCGGTCAGGAGGACTGACATGTTGGGTAGTAAGTTGAGCGAGCGGGACGTGTGCACGAAATTCATAACGCCCTCTTTGGTTAGGGCAGGCTGGGACATTCATTCCCAGGTGCGTGAAGAGGTCAGCTTCACCAAGGGCCGCATTATTGTGCGCGGTAAAGCCGTTTTTCGGGGCAAGGCTAAACGGGCAGACTACATTCTTTACCACAAGGCCAACGTGCCTCTTGCCCTCATCGAAGCAAAGGACGCAACCACAGCTATCGGCGCTGGCATGCAACAAGCTCTGCAGTATGCCGAAACCCTGGACATTCCCTTTGTGTTCTCATCAAACGGCAAAGGGTTTCTTATGCATGACCGTACTGGGATGGCTGCCGCGCGCGAGATAGAACTTACACTTGAAGAATTCCCTTCACCAGGTGCCTTGTGGCAACGTTATTCCGCTTGGAAGGGTCTAACCACGCCTCAGGAGAGCGTTGTCCTGCAGAACTATCACGACGACGGCAGCGGAAAGGAACCTCGCTACTACCAGCGCATCGCCGTCAACCGCACCATCGAGGCTATTGCCAAGGGTCAGGACCGGATATTGCTTGTTATGGCCACCGGGACTGGGAAGACTTACACCGCATTTCAGATCATCTGGCGTCT
>DDWC01000162.1 GCA_002345475.1 Firmicutes bacterium UBA2296 | reverse complement strand
GTACGTTTCAGTTTTCTCGGACGTAGTTCATCATATAGAAAAAGGCCGGGACGATACTACTTAAGTATCGACACGGCCCCTTATTCCGTATCAAAAAGGCTATATGCGGCAGCGTCTAAAACTCAAAGGGTGCGGTATTAGGCACTATCTGTATCCAGGTATTGCCCGGGGCGTACATGTAAGGTTCGTTGTTTACAGTGAAGACAAAGTGCGCCTTGGCCGAAACCTTGGTCCAGGTGCCGATGTGCGCCTTACCATCCCGGAAAAACACTGCTTCGCCACTGCCGATGAGGTCCATTTCTGTGCGCCAGGTGGCCGCCACCAGGTCTCGGTGATTCACCAGAACTACGATGACGTTGTGTGCCGTGATCTGCACGTCGTCAGTGGTCACGTGGGGCAGGCTATTCATGTACCTGTGATACACTCCCTCTTCCCACCACCAGTCTACCCGGTAATCTATTAGGTAGCGGGCAGGATCGCGCTGGGAGTAGACGATGCCTATGCGCTCTCCCGCCATCCCCCCGGGCTGTTCGCCGAGGGTCAGCTCAGGCATGGGGGTAAGGTTCAGCCGGCGGCGCTCGGCCTGTGCCAGCATGAGGTCGGTGGAAGTGTAAAGATTATGCGGTGCGTAACGAGTGGTGTCACGCCAGAAAGCTGCACTGGAGTTATTTATTTCGTCGAGGTCGGGTACCGCCAGGTCACGAATCATCTGCAGGCCGTCAGTGGAGCCGCCGGCATGGGCAAAGGGAGAGTTATAGGGGGCTACAAGCTGAGCTCCATAATAGCGGGTACTGCGCACCGGGCCTATTTTGGCCACCGCGTGGGTGTAATAGAAGGCGATAAGTCTGGTGATTCTCCATTCTGCCAGAACTTCCATCACCAGATCAGCATGTTCAAGTCCGGTATGGGGTCGGGCCTCGACTTTGTTATCAATAGATACAATCAGGGCGCCCGGCAAATCGGGGATTACGGGTTCTACAGGCTCAATCGGGTCAGTTGGTTCGGAAGGTTCAACTGGGTCCTCGGGATCTTCCGGGACCTCGGATATGGGCGGATCTTCGGGAGGCAGGGGTTCGTCTGCTTTGTTAAGCACTGAGTAGAGACCGTATGTCAACAAGATGGCCGCGAGGGCGACAGCCGCCAGCAGGCGGGGGTCAAAGCGGCGCCAGGGGGACCTTTGTCTGACGTTCATTTTGCATCACATCCTTCAATGGGCTACAAGGGTTATTGTACATTTCGCCCGGGTGTGGCGCAATCCCTGCTCCCAGGGCTGGTGCCGCCGGTTTCGCTGGCGCTTTTCTCACCCAGGCAGGAGAACGGGCTTAGGCAGAGAAATAGATTAGGTACGCGAAACAAGTTAGGAGGCGAAGAGTTATGAAACTGGCTATTATTGATGCGAAAATCCTCACCATTACCGGCGGAATAATCGAAAGCGGAATAATCGTCCTGGCGGATGGCAAGATTGTCGCTCTGGGTAAAGGAATCGAAGTCCCTGCCGACGCCAAAGTCATAGACGGAAAAGGCACGTGGGTTACTCCGGGACTGATCGATGCACACAGTCATATCGGTCTCTTTGGCGAACCGACGATCCCGGCAACCGCTGACGGTAACGAAAAGACGGGTCCTGTGCAAAGCTATTTGCGCGGCATCGATTCTCTCAACCCGCAAGATCCCGCTTTCCCGCAGGTGGCGGCTGCTGGTGTTACCACAGTATACACAGGCCCGGGAAGTTCTAATATCATCGGTGGTACGGGCATGGCCATTAAACTGCGCGGCAGGACTGCTGAGGAGATGCTGATACCGGGAACTGAAGGTATGAAGATGGCATTAGGAGAAAACCCCAAACGCAACTATGCAGAACGCAAACAGATTCCTTCAACCCGGATGGGCAACGCCGCCGTGTTGCGCGAAGCATTGCAGAAGGCCAAGGATTACGTTGAGAAGATCGACCGTGCCATTGCCGAGGCGCCCGCCGACTCCGCGCCAAAGCTGCCCGACAGAGATCTCAATCTGGAAATGCTGGGTAAGGTCATTAAGCGTGAGCAGAAGGCCAGAATCCACGCCCATCGTGCCGACGACATCATGACTGCCATCCGCATCGCGGAGGAGTTCAACCTCGATTACTGTATTGAGCACGCCACAGAGGGCTACAAGATCGCTGATATCCTGGCTGACAAGAAGGTGCCCTGTGTCGTAGGGCCCTTGTTGATGGGCCCGGCTAAGCACGAATTATGGGAAGTACGCCTGGATAATCCGGCTGAGTTGGTCAAGGCAGGGGTCAAAGTGGCTATACAGGTGGACGCGTCATCTGCCACAAAGTACCTCGGCCTGCAAACCGGGATCGCAGTCCGTGAAGGTCTGCCGATGGAAGAAGCCTTCCGCTGCATAACCATTAACGCCGCCGAGATCATTGGTATTGCCGACAGAGTGGGAAGTCTTGAAGTCGGCAAGGACGCGGACATTGCTGTGTTTGATGGCAATCCTCTCTGCAACTTCACCAACTGTCTTTACACCATCATTGACGGTGAAATCGTATACGAGGTGACAAAATGAGCACCAAGCGTACTCTAATAGTCGAAGACCTTATGGAGCAGAGACTGGACATATATGAGTTTGGTCAGGGAAGTCCCAAAGTCTTCTTTACCGCAGGATTGCACGGTGGCGAGGCCACTGGCATTTTTGTCGCAGAGCTGATGCTCGGTTTTCTCCGTGCCAATGCTTTGCTCAAGGGCTCTGTAAAGCTTTTGCCCCTTGGCAATCCTGCCGCATTTCGCCGTATGCAGCGGACGTCTCCCTACGACGAGCTTGACCTTAACCGCTCTTTCCCTGGGAAAGCCAGCAGCACACCTACGATGGCCCTGGCTGAAGCCATATGGCAGGAGGCGGCGGATGCCGACGTTATTGTGGACCTGCATTGTTGCGGCGTGTACAACGCCAGCTACACCCTGGCCCTGTGCGAGGAATACCCGGAGGCCAAAGAACTGGCCGAGCGACTGTCCATCCCGCGCATTATACAGTCCAGCGGTGCGCCCGGACAGCTCTTCACTGAGGCCTGCGCCAAAGGCGTTCCCGCTGTCATTATTGAACTGCCAGGGGGTGGCCCAGCGGGTGTTATAGACATGGATTCGGCTGAAGAGTGCTTTGAGGCGCTGGTGGGACTCCTGCGGCAGTACGGTATGGTCGAGGGCGAACCCAACAAGCCAGAGCCGAAGCACTTTGATAAGCTACAGCAGGTCGCCGCTGAAGTGCACGGTTTGTGGCTGCCAAGACATGAGCCTGGCACTATGGTCGCGCAGGGGGCTGTACTGGGAACCCTGGCCGGTTCCGAAATCACGTCTCCCGTAAGTGGAACTACCATGATGACCCGGCCGCCTTGCTATGTGTTTCCTGGGCAGCCTGTGATAGCCCTCGCGGCACTAAAATAGCACGGGAGCACCACACAATATGTGTACCCGAGGGCAAAGCGTGATATGGAAATGAGTTCTCGCCCGCGTGAGCGCGAGCGGACGGTGGTTGCCACTATGATTCGTGTCTATTGCCGGGGCTCGGGTCATGGAGGCCGCCTGTGCGACGATTGCACTGAGCTCCTCAACTACGCCAGGGCCAGGATAGAAGCCTGCCCTTTCGCCGACAGCAAACCGTTTTGTTCCCAGTGCGAAATTCACTGCTATGAAAAGGATATGCGTGAGAGAATAAGGCGGGTAATGCGCTTCAGCGGCCCGCGCATGCTGCTTTATCATCCGCTGGTGGCTTTGCGCCATCTGGCAGATCAGCTGATAAGACCCCGGGGCGAATAGCCCCGGGTTACTTCTCCCGTCAGTCAGAAGCATAATTGGGGCAGGGGCAAGATCGCGTGCCCCGGAAAGGGATGATTATCGTGGATATATTCAAACAAGTGAAGCAACAGCTGGAGAGCGGATCGAATCTGATCAATCTGGGGGCTTCAGTCGGTGCCCAGCCCGATCAGGTCAAACGATTGCTTGAGATGGCGATGCCTGCCATGCTACAAGCCATGGGGAAGAACGCCGCCTCGGAGGACGGGCGCAAATCTCTGGCCAAAGCTCTAAACCAGCACAGTGATGATGATGTGTCTGACCTGGAGCGTTTCCTGAGACGCGTAGACACCGAGGACGGCAGGAAAGTGTTGGGGCACCTGTTTGGCGGCGGCAACGAGAAGGTGCAAACTGGCCTGGCGGCTCAGACAGGGCTCGATGTCAATCAGGTGTCTGGCCTGTTGACTCGGCTGGCTCCACTTCTGCTCGGTGCTCTGGGGCAGGAGACCAAACAGAAGAAGGTTGAGGAATCAGGTCTGACAGGGTTTCTTGGCAGTATGATGGCACAGGCCGCGGGTAATAACGTCCAGGGGCTGCTATCTCAATTGCTCGACGCTGGCTCCGGTGACGAGACGAAGGACTCCGCAAGCAAGTTGCTGGGTAGTCTTTTTAAGAAGAGATAATTACCCTTGCGGCAGCAGTTGGGCCCATGTATTCTGTAAGTGCAATGAAGTTTGCCTGAAAGGTGGTTTTTCGTCCGGCTTCTTAGCGCCGTGAAGTTCACGCGG
>DDWC01000057.1 GCA_002345475.1 Firmicutes bacterium UBA2296 | reverse complement strand
ACAGGGGCTGGGACCACGTCCATCGCGAGCCTTTGGACTATAACCGCATGCAAAAGGCCACCCTGGACGCCATGTGGAACACTATCACGGCAAACAAACCGCGACTGGTCAAGTACCTTGATCGCAAGCGCGAAATCCTCGGAGTCGACAAGCTCAATTGGCACGATCTGGACGCCTCGCTCAAGCTTGGTGCGGCTTCGGGAAGAATGGACTACCATGATGCCGCTCAGTTCATAGTCGATCAGTTTGACAGGTTTAACCCTGAAATGGCCGAGTTCACGAAGAACTGCTTTGAAAATGGCTGGGTGGAAGCTGAGGATCGTCCGGGGAAACGACCGGGCGCCTTCTGCACGACCTTCCCAGACGTCAAGGAGTCCCGTGTTTTTATGACTTTTTCGGGTACCATGAACAACGTCTCCACGCTGGCACATGAGCTTGGCCACGCCTATCATCAGTCGGTAATGAATGAACTTCCCCCGTTTGCCATGCAATATGCCATGAACGTAGCAGAGACCGCTTCCACCTTCGCCGAGGTCACCGTTGCTGACGCCGCTATTGCCAATGCCAAAACAGAGGATGAAAGACTTTCACTTATCTCCGACAAACTGCAACGCACAGCCACCCTGCTTATGAACATTCACGCCCGGTTCATCTTTGAGACCAACTTCTACGAAGAGCGACGCCAGGGGCTTGTCAGCAAGGACCGGCTTTGCGAACTGATGGTCGCCGCGCAGGAAGAGGCCTTCGACGGAGTGTTGGGCACGTACCATCCCCACTTCTGGGCTTCCAAGCAACATTTCTACATCACGGGAGTACCCTTTTACAACTTCCCCTACACCTTCGGATTCCTCTTTGCCACCGGCGTATACGCACGGGCGCTCAAGGAAGGCCCTTCCTTTGCGCGCAAGTACGACGATCTGCTCCGGGACACGGGCCGCATGATGGTGGAAGACCTGGCTATGGCCCATCTCGGCGTTGACCTGACTCAGCCTGATTTCTGGCAGGACGCCATAGACGTAGCTTTAGCCGAACTGGATGATTTCCTGGAGTTGACGGCTAAGAGATAGGCGCTTGGAGATTAGCGCTTGGAGATTAGCGCTTGGCGCTTGGCGCTTGGTTGTTGGTTGTTAGAAGAAAACTGCAGCAGGCTCTCCAAAAGGGGCCTGCTGCAGCTATAATATCCCCGCAGGGTAATCTTCGGTCTACCAAGCGCTAACAACTAAGCGCCTCTTTCCTCCATGTATCTATATACCGCCAAGCCAACTTCACCTATGGCGGCGCGGCCGTCAGCGGTGCTAGCGAGGTCGCGGGTCAGAGCGGCGATAAATGCCGGCTTGCCGTCGACAACGAGAATGCCAACGTCGTGTTCAATGTTATGTAGCTCGCCCGTTTTGTGAGCCAGGCGTACGCGGCTGCCATCGGTGTCAGGAAGACGACGGGGTAGCTTGTCCCTGTACTGTTGCTCATATAGTATTTCCAGCGCCATGTCCCGGTATTGAGTATTCAGGTTGTTGCCGTACCATAGGTCACGAAGAACTGCCACCATATCCTTGGCGGTGACAAAGTTGTCTCGACCCAGGCGGCGGGCTTCGTAGTCCATCAGGCGCCTACCGAGTACGGTTTCCGTGCAGCCGGCCAGAGCCAGATAATCGTTTATGGCTCCGAGACCCACCGCATCAATGCAGAGGTTCGTGGCGGTGTTGTCCGAAACGATGATCATTAAAGTTATCAGGTCGATAAGCGGGAAAGACACTCCTTGCGACAGGCGGGTTACCACGCCAGATCCACCCACGCGCTCGCTGTCGGACACAACGATCTCCCGATGCAAGTCAAGTTGCCCGCGCTGTGCCTGCAGAAAAGCTGCCATCATTATTGGCACCTTGATCACGCTGGCCGCAGAAAACCTCTCCTGAGGCCCGAAGGCAACAACTTCATCCTCAAGGTCTACATACAGGCTCATGACACCATCAAGCTGGCTTACTATCTCCTCGAGCCTGTGTTTCAGTTCTTGTCTGTTCAATATTCTGTCCCCCTCTTACGCTTTACGCCGCAATGTCTACCCGTTCTTTTTTCGACCTCATCTGTGCAATCCCTGTCGACGCCAGGAAAGTGGTCTGGAAACTCTGCATCAAGGAAGGTGGTGACCCATATGGCCGACTGTAAATGCCCCAATGTGGACTGCAAAAATCACGATAACTGCGATGCCTGCCGTGCCAACCACGCCGGCAAGGAGAACCCGCCGCATTGTGAGAGAGCTACGGGCGCTTAGAGCGGGGCGCTTTGGGGGCGCGGAGGGGCTCTTAGCTCTTAGCTCTTAGCACTGAAAGAAAAGAAAGACACAAACTCTAAGGCTACAACCGGTTGCGATACGTGGGCTCGCCTATCGTCATCCCAAACTCTACCAAGAGCTAAGAGCCAGGAGCCGACAGCTCCAAGTCCCCTCGTTCTCAAGCGTCAAAGAGCCTGGTCCGTAGCGATACGGCCAGGCTCTTTTGTTTAGCACCTGTCTTCCAGAGCTTTCTTCACATCGTCAAGCGTAGGCGGACTGGTGGCCAGACTCTTGTTCCACAGAAACGCTGCGGTGCCAAAGAGAAGAACTGCGGTGAAGACGAAGACCATGTTCAGGCCAAGGAACTGGCCTACCACACCGCCCGTCAAAGGGCCTATGAAGAAACCAAGCTGCGCTGCGCTACTGCTGAAGCCGAAAGCGCGGCCGCGAAACTCCGGGCCCACCGTGCGGGCGATAATAGCGTTTGAACCGGGCATGAGAGCAGCCAGAAAGATCCCA
>DDWC01000125.1 GCA_002345475.1 Firmicutes bacterium UBA2296 | reverse complement strand
CTGATCATGATCCCGCCCTCATGCGTGAATTTGACCGCATTGCCGACAACGTTGAGCAGCACCTGACGGATACGGCTCGGATCACCCACGAGCGTCTCCGGGACATGGTGGCCCTTGGGGGCCAGAAGGTAATCAGCGGCGATTGGACCGTAGGCTATTTCAACTCATTCATTATTATGTTTGTCGCCTTCTCGGGGCGTACCCGCGTTGCTGCCCGGGTTTTTAACCGCTGGCACGGAGCCCGCGCTGCCTGGAGCCGGGTTCAGGAAAAGATGCTCGCCCGACAGGAGAACCAGTTAGACAGTGAAACCCCCGAGATTGACTTCCGCCTCACCGATGATGTGCCGGTACTTGAAGTCGCTGCTCTAAGCTTTGGCTTTGCAAACGGTGTTGATGTCCTCAGAGAAATAAATCTCACCGGAATGCGGGGCCAGCTCATTGGTGTGACTGGCTCAGTGGGCTCCGGGAAGACAGCGCTGGCCCATGCCCTGACCGGGCTCTATCCATACCGCGGTAGCATCCGCCTCATGGGACACGAGCTAACGTCTATCCCGCTCCGACAACGCAAACAGCTTATCGCCTATGCTGGCCACGAACAGTTCCTCTTCTCCATGCCCATAAGGGAGAACATCACCTTCGGACAGGAGACCGGCAACGGTGAGCGACTGGAGCAGACTCTGGTGTCTGCGGCCCTAAGCCAGGACCTCAGCCGATTTGACAAGGGCCTGGCAACCATGGTGGGCGAAAAGGGCGTGCGCGTATCCGGTGGACAAAGACAGCGCATCGCCCTGGCCAGGGCACTATATTCTGACGCGCCACTGCTTCTGCTGGATGACCCCTTTTCTGCCGTGGATATTGCCACCGAACGGGAGATAATCGATCACCTGCGGCACGATCACAGTCACCGGACCGTGGTGCTCTTCACCCATCGCCTCAGCGCCCTCCGATCCGCCGATGTAATCCTCGTCCTGGACCGGGGTGGCGTAATGGAACAGGGCACACACCAGCAGCTCATGGAACAGAAGGGGTTATACAGCGAGATCTACACCGCACAGGTGTTCATGGAAGGAGATTACCATGCGGAAACCGCCGGCCAGTAACCTCCAGTTGCGAGCCATACTGATATCCACTATTAAATCCAACATAGGAGCCACCCTTCTTCTGCTACTGGCAGTCCTTGTTGGAGCTGTCATAAACATTTGGCCCTCCATGGTCCTGCGAGCGACTATCGATGGACCGCTGCTTGCGGGCACAGGAAATCTCTGGGGCTACGCCCTCCTTTATCTCGGAGCCGTGGTCTTAATCGGCGTCGTAGACCTCTTGCGGGAGTACGGAGCCACCTTGCTTGGGCAACGCCTCTTACTGGCGGTGCGCAGCCGCATGCTGTCAAGGCTGCGGGCGCTACCCATGTCCTATTACCTCAACGTTCCCGCCGGCGAGACCATCTCCCGTCTGACCGCCGATGTAGATGCCGTTAACAGGCTCTTCTCCGCCGGTCTTGTCAGCGCAGGCGCAGATCTGCTCAAAATCGTCGGATTCCTCGTCGCGCTGTTCGTGCTCTCTCCTCCCCTGGGCTTTGTCGCCCTGGCCTCGCTACCCGCGGTCTTCCTTGTCACCAACTACTTCCGCCGCAACATCTACGAAAAGCAACTTGTCGTCCGTCGCAAGGTTTCGGATATAAACACCTACATCCAGGAGACTTACGCCGGAATGAAGCTGATCAAAACCTACGGCAAGGAAGACTACTTCTCCGAGCGTTTTGAACCGACTCTCGAATCTCACCGCCTGGCCATGAACGCCAACAGCGTTTATGATGCCTGGTTCCCCTGCATCACCCAGACAGTTCGGGCAGTGGTCATCGCCACAGCCATTTACCTTGCCGCTGGTCAAAATTTTGGTCCGGTGGCACTGGGATTGACCCTCGGCACCATAGCCGGAGCCGCGGATCTTTTCATAAGGCTCTTTGAGCCCATTGAGGCCATATCTTCAGAAATCCAGACCATCCAACAAGCCTT
Source organism: Firmicutes bacterium UBA2296 (assembly GCA_002345475.1). Taxonomy (GTDB): domain Bacteria; phylum Bacillota; class UBA994; order UBA994; family UBA994; genus UBA2296. The sequence continues at coordinate 2,455 of DDWC01000125.1, read as the reverse complement.
GGCCGGACTCAACCGTATTTCGCAGTTCTTCGATCACGAAACAGAGTCCGGGGAGCGCTTTGCTACGGCCTCGGTGTGGGACGGTCAGAACTCCGAGGTACGGGTTGAAGGTGTCCGATTTGCCTACAAGGACGGAGAAGACGTACTCCTTGACGCTTCCCTCGAGGTCCCCACAGGTAGCAAGGTAGCCATCGCCGGCCGTACTGGGTCCGGGAAAACAACCCTGATGAACCTCATTGCGGGGCTCTACCCTGTAAAAAACGGCACCATTACAGTCGGTGGCGTCGACCCTTACAACCTTTCGCCCTCAGACAGGCGACGACTGATCGGCATTGTCCCCCAGACTGTACACATTTTCAATGGCTCCATATACGAGAACATAACACTGCGGGACGCCAGTATATCCGTTTCGCAGGCTGAAGAGGCCATGCGCACTGTGGGGCTATGGGATACAGTTACGGAGTTGCCTTCTGGTATGAAAACACCCTTAGGCGAGGGTGGAACCAAACTCTCCTTCGGGCAAAGTCAGCTTCTATCCCTCGCCCGTGCCGTAGGTACGAACCCGCCTCTGTTGCTGTTAGATGAACTCACTTCAGGCCTTGACGCCTTGACCGAGCGAACGGTGCTGAAGGCGATCCGCCAGGTGAGTGCGGGAAGAACTATTATCACCATCAGTCACCGCTTAAGTGGAATCATCGACGCCGAAACAGTACATATCATGGAGCGAGGCAAAATCATGGAAAGCGGCAGCCCGGAAGAGCTAGCGCGCCGCGAAGGGTGGTATGCTATATACAAGAGGCTTGAGGACCGGGGCTGGCAAATATCCTGATATGCAAAGAATAGCTGAACTGGGGAGGAAAGCTATGAGTAAGAAAGCATCGCTTAGTGAACTCTTCCGTTTCTTTATCACCATGGGGCTGACCGCCTTTGGGGGTCCAGTCGCCCATATGGCCATCATGCAACGGGAAGCTATAGATAAGCGCAAATGGATGACCAAGGAGGAGTTCCTCGACGTCCTGGGGTTGCTTAACATCATCCCCGGGCCTAACTCCACCCAGATGGTTATGTACTTCGGCCACAAGCATGGAGGCATCATCGGCATGATAGCCGCAGGGTTTGGCTTCATTCTGCCGGCTGCCGCCATCACTCTGGCATTGGCCCTGGCCTACCTGCGCTATGGTCTGCTGCCACAAGGGCAGGCCATAATGTGGGGCATACAACCGGTGGTGGTTGCCGTCATCGCCTCGGCCATGTGGCGGCTGCTGCCCGGAGCCCTGAGCAATTACACCAAAAGAGTTTTCTTTGCCGTGGCATTGGTGTTGGGCTGGGTTGGAATATCTGAGTTTGTCATTATACTGGGCGCCGGCTTTGTTGGTTGGCTGTGGTTTTCGCGCCGCAACGGGGCGCAAAAAAACGAACCCAAAGTGCGGAGCGTGCTGCCCTTTGGGCTCGCCGCTCTCTTTGGGCCGGGGACCGCAGTAGCCATGACTCTCGGCGGCGTCTTCTGGGTGTTCACCAAAATGGCCGTCACTCTGTACGGCACCGGATATGTTCTCATCGCCTACATGCAGGCGGAGCTGGTGGATCGACTTGGCTGGCTTTCCATGCCTCAGCTGCTTGACGTCATCGCCATAGGCCAGATGACTCCCGGACCGCTGCTCACCACCGCCACCGCGGCCGGCATGCTTATTGGCGGTTTCCCTGCATCAATAATTGCGACCGTAGGTATCTTTCTGCCCAGCTTCGTGCTTATCGGGTTGCTGGGTGGGAAAGTAGACCAACTGCGCGCTTCCTCCTGGGGCAAGAACTTCCTGGCCGGCCTAAATCCCGCGGTGGCTGCTGTTTTGCTGCTGGTCTCCATCCGCTTTGCCGCCAATATCGCCACCGAACCCCTGCGCCTTGGCATCGCCGCCCTGGCACTGCTGGCCCTCGAGAAGTTCAAAGCCAACTCCATGCTGCTTGTGGCTGCGGGAGCTGTATTGGGATTGGTGGTGGGATAATACGGCGCTTGGTATAGCAGTCAGCATTGAGCATTCAGCATTCGGCTAAGGAGCAGCGGCGAGGCCGTGACTCTAGTATAGCCTCCAGGCGCCAGCCGAAACATGATGCCACACTATTTCGAACAACTCCGCGACCCATACCTCGTCGTTCCCCCGCATCCCGTAGCGGCGAGGCCNNGGCCGTGACTCGCGGCCCCCGTCGTGTCTATTCTGTGGCTACACACCCCGTACAGTGAAAAACAGTGTCCTCGGCAGTGGTGACAGTGGTGCCGTACCCCCAGTTCCTATCAGCACACCATCAGGCTCATCAGCACCCAATCAGGCTGTCGTAATCCAGACGCGTCCTACTTATCCGGCTTATCCGATTTATCCGAATCAGCGGTCTCATCTCGCCTCTGCTAGCCCTCGAGGCCGCAGCCGAGGTGAACACACCCAGCCTTAAATGTGATCAACAT
>DDWC01000243.1 GCA_002345475.1 Firmicutes bacterium UBA2296 | reverse complement strand
CAGTGACGGTTCTCGCGACTTTAGCATGATCAATGCTACAGACTTCACGCTGGCATTCACCGCAGTGGGAAGCGGCGGCGGATGGGAACAATTCGCATCAGCGTTCGATCCAGTCAGTGGCGTAGCGACATTCAACATTCCAGAAGGCAAACTCGGAGTTGAGACCTACTCCGGCAAGGTATCGCTCGCCAACAAGTGTTTCGATGCGAACCCAGCCGAAGACGTGCTAGTGGTGTATGACCCCAGCCTGGGGTTCACCACCGGTGGCGGCTGGTTCTACTGGCCGACAGACACAAGCAACCCCGAACTGACGGGAGTCAAAACCAACTTCGGCTTCACCATGAAGTACAACAAGAAAGGTAACAGCGTTCAGGGCAGCTTCCTGCTAATCGCTCATCTGCCTGACGGCGGCATCATCCGCATGAAGAGCAACGCTGTATACGGATTGGCCATCATAAATAAGGACTATCCGGGTATCGCGTCCTTCAGTGGAAAATGTGTCTACAGTCGGATAGATGCCGAAGGTAACGTCCTTGCGGAAGCAGGTAACCAGGAGTTCACAGTCTATGTCAAAGACATGAACGACCCCGGCACAGGTGTGGACATGCTCTGGTTCACCACTAAACTCACCATAGCCGGCGAAAAACCCTTCTCACTTGACATCAACGGCAACTCCAAGGTTGAAGACTCTGAGTACGTGCCAATCGGCGGCGGAAACATCATCGTCCCACATAACGCCGCCAGCAGTGGCGACACCGACGACAGCACACTTCCCGGACCGGGCAAGAAAAAGTAGTGCAAGGGCAACTGACAAAGCACAACTGATCAGCAACCGGCAACGAACAGGACCTGTCTATAAAGACAGGTCCTGTTTCAGTATAGATCTGGAGAAAACGAGGGAGTTTGCACACGTGTCAGCAACAGGCCAGTCCAAGCGTGTGACACAGCGGACATGCTGCCGGGCCCGTCTCACGCAATAACTGCCAGCTTGCTATAAAGCCCAGGCAAGCCTCCTGGGCCCAAATCATTGCGCTTTCGGTGCTAGAACTGAACCCGCCAACTGCCCCGGATGCCTCGCAGCGGAATCCTGCAACACTATCTGCGCCAGCGAGTATAGCCAAAACCACCAAATACTGCAAACAGAACTATGATAAGAATCAGTGTATTGGTACTCATTTGATATCCTCTCCCCCTTCCCTTACTAAGTCTATGTTACCACATAAGTGCAATAAAAGATATCGTTATTATGCTATATTTCATGCTACTTATTGATATTATTATGTGGGCACACGCAAGTCTAATGTGTCCGCTATGGCGCTATCATGTTTTGGGCGAACAAGTAAGATTTGGGCCGTCCCCGTAGACAGATGCTTCGTCCGGCGAATTGTTATTCTCCAACGGTTGAAAATAGGGTACACTTATCATAATCACGGCATGAGGAGAAATACATGAACATATCGATTGCCCACCCAGAGCTTCTAAATATTACGGATGAGAAAACTGGCCAGGTGTTCTTTGGTGGAGACCAGGCCTGGTACGCCGAAGAGCGAGCCCGTCGGGCCGGTTGCGGGCCGACCAGCGCGGCCAATATCGTCGCTTATTTGGCTTTGACCCGTCCCGGACTGAAAACCCTGTACGGAGACGACACCATGACTGTAAGTGCCTTTACACGACACATGGAGGATCTGTACAAGTTTGTTACTCCCCGAAATATGGGACTCAATCGCACCGAGTTGTTTACAGAGGGTACGGTAGACTTTGCCCACAGTCGGGGTGTTTCATTGACCCCACATGTTTTTGGTGTGGCCAGCAACATGGTGCGCAACCGTGCATCGACAGACGAACTTGCAGAGTTCGTTAAGGCCGGACTTGCTGCCGACTGTCCCTTGGGTTTCCTGAACCTGACCAGGGGGAGAGTAAGCAACCTCCACAGCTGGCACTGGATTACCATTACCGCAGCACAGATCGCGGAGGGTAAGCTCCTGGCTGAAGCCTCCGATGAGGGAAACCGCATGAGCTTTGACCTGCGCCTGTGGTACCTGTCTACCCGGCTGCGCGGCGGGTTGGTTTACTTTACCTGTGATTAAGCCATTACATGCTAATACATAGGAAGTGATTATCGATGACACTTTCTATTAGGCAATCACCCGTAACAGGCCTGACAAAGTCAGTTTCGCCCTGGCCTCGCACATACAGCCAATAAAAACAGGACCTGTCTGACAAATGACAGGTCCTGTTTTCACGTTGATATTCCAGGTCTCACCCTCAGGTGAAATGGCGATCATCGTTTACTGCTGACTCTGTATGCCCCTCCGCCATAACCGGGCTATCGAGCCAGTGCTTTCTTGTAGCTTAGAACATCTGCAATGACCCTATTTATGTTGTCCGCCTGCAACACCACAAGGTCCCCTTTTTGCGCCATATCCAGCGAAACTTTGGTAGCTTCCCTTTCGTCAAGTACCAGCGTAATCATCTCTGGCTCGAATCCACTGTCAAGCAGGCCCTGCTGAACAAGCTGGGCTGTATCCCCGATGCTTCTCTCCCTTGGATCTGGATCACAGAGCACTATGTGATCGTAGTATTCTGCGAGGGCGCCGCCAAACGCCAGAATATCTTCCCGTCTTCTGTTGCCAACTCCATAGGCCATGCGTATTTTTCTTCCTGGCATCAGGCCTCCGATAAAGTCGCCGGTAGCCTTGATGGCGCCAATATTGTGGCCATAATCAATCACTACTTTAAAATCGCCCATGTCAATGACGTTCATTCGTCCGGGCGACTGACCGATTGACGGGCTGAAACTTACCAGCCCGGCTCTTATTTGAACTTCGTTGAGCCCCAGGGCCGCCGTAGCGGCTACTGCTGCCATCACATTCTCGACATTGAACCCGGCCTTCCCGTCAAAGGTGATGGGGATCTCAGCCACACTGGCAACCGTAGATACCCATCCTTTTTTCTGAATAATGACGTTACCGTCCTGAACAGTCACATTTAAGTTTCCGTTATCATAATTTGCTTTAAGGGCCGGGTGTTCCGGGTGCCTTGAGAATAACACCGCCCGTCCCGAAGTGTTGTTCAAGCAGGAAAGCACCAGAGGATCATCGGCGTTGAAAACCGCGTAGCCGGATGACTTTACGGCTTCAGTCACCGTAGATTTTAGCCTGGTCAACTTCTCCAACGTATCAATCCCGCCCAAACCCAGGTGGTCAGAAGAGACGTTGAGCAAAACCCCTACATCACTTTCGTTGTACCCGAGACCACGTCGCAGGATACCGCCTCTAGCAACTTCCAGCACAGCCATATCAATGGTAGAGTCCATCATCACTTTTCGGGCGCCTTCCGGGCCACTGTAATCGCCGGTAAGGATGGGAACGTTATCGATGATTACAGCATCGGTAGACGTCATCCCCACGGTTCTGCCATTGAGCCCCAGGATATGCGCTATCAGCCTGGTAGTTGTGGTTTTGCCGTTTGTTCCTGTAACAGCCACAATGGGAACAGAATGATCTGACCCCGGGGGGAATAGCATGTCGACAATGTGCGATGAAATGTTTCGCGGTGTTCCCTTTGTGGGATTTAGATGCATTCTAAATCCCGGTGCCGCATTCACTTCTACAACACCGCCAGAAGCGCTGCTAAGAGGTTTCTCCAGTGAGTCGGCAATGATATCAATGCCAATAACATTCAGCCCGATGATCTGCGAGATTCGCTGAGCCATCAACTGATTGAGTGGATGGACATTATCCGTAACATCCACTGCTGTGCCTCCTGAGCTGAGATTAGCCGTTGACTTAACATATCTCTTTTCACCCTCAGCCAGAACGCTCTCCAAAGTAAGCTTCTTTACGGCCAACAGCCTTTCCGTCATGGCATCGGCGGTGATACGGGTCAGACTCTTTTCGTGCCCGATACCTCGGTCAGGGTCTTTGTTCACTTCGTCGATTAACTGCCGGATCGTGTCTTTCCCGTTGCCGATGACATAGGCGGGCTCCCGGAGGGCTGCGGCCACAAATTTACCATTTATGACAAGGACTCTGAAGTCAAATCCCTCGAGGAATTGCTCCACCAGAACAGTTTCGCCAATTTCACCTGCAACTTCAAAAGCCACCAGCAACTCTTCCGCATTTGTGACATTTACGCTTATGCCCCGCCCGTGATTGCCTCTCAACGGTTTGACCACCACCGGGAATCCCATGGTTTCCGCTGCCTTCAGTGCCTCATCGGCGGTCCTAACCGAGCGACCTTTCGGCACAGGAATCCCCATGGTCGCCAGCAGCTTCTTCGTACTTTCCTTGTCGCCGGCAATTTCCACCCCCAGAGCAGATGTGTCATCCATCATAGTGGCCTGGATTCTGCGTTGATGCATTCCCTGCCCCAGTTGCACATAGCTTTCTTCGTTGAGACGGAAGTAGGGGATACCACGTCTGGTGGCTTCGTCGACTATTGACTGTGTCGAAGGTCCGAGAAGACTGGACGCCGCGATGATCTTTAGCTCAACGATAAGCGGCTCGATTTCCGTCATGACTCCATTAAAGAGCTTTTCCACAAGATCAACTGCCATCTCACCTGCTCGTAATCCGGACTTGTAATCCAGGTAACGGTAAACAACATCGTAAACGCCCTGCTGACTTGTTCCAAAGGTTTTCCCGAAAGTAACTTCATGCCCGGCAAGGCATTGCAGCTCTAAGGCCACGTGTTCCGCAACATGCCCAGCCCACGTGCCGGTCACCAACCGCTCGTAAAATCCGCCTACCCTTCCGGGAGAGCATCTGTGTTCCTCAAGGCTCGGCATCATCTTTGCCAGATTGTCCTTGAAGTCTGGCACCATATCCGTCGGTCTCTCCTGAAGCCCCTCGAGATCCAGCTTCATAAATATGACCGGGTATCGGCTATAGTAGTTCGGGCCCCGGATAGCTCTGGCTTCAATTATCCTCATGGATCTTCGCCTCACTCTCATCCATGTCCAGCTTCTTTAAATCATCGGGTTTCAGATACCTGTTTTCGCACAGGTCATACCCATAACCATTCACGATGGTGTGAATGATCAGATTTTCAATGGCGATTGCTTCGTCAAAGTCAATATCCGCGACGTTTGTATATTTGAGGTGCTGGCCATCAAAAATGACCGTAATCCCGCTGCCAATAGCCCTGAGAATACAGCCTCCCTTTATGACAATAGCTGCGTCCTCCCCCAGGCCAATCCCTGTATTGCCTGAGTTCATGCTGACAACCTGCATTAAACGGCTAAATCGTCCCCGTTCCACAAAGTGCGTATCAATGATAGCGTTGTCTATCAGCCCCATGCCAGTTGACACCTTGACGGTGCCTTTTCGCAAGGCTATCGTGCCTTCACCACCGTAGATCATGGTCTTCGACATGGCGCTTGCGCCAGCACTGGTTCCGGCAATGATGCAAACATCCTGTTGATACTTTCGTAGTATTTCTCTCTCGAGAAGAGATCCGCCCAGGACACTGGTGATGCGCAACTGATACCCTCCTGTGAAGAAAACGATGTCAGCGGCAGTGATTCGTTGCACTAAGCTAGCGTCGTTGGCCTGTTCACGTGAGGATATATGCATGAGCCCTACAGAGTGATTGCTATCTCTGGCAAAAACCTTGTGGTAGGCCTGGCCGGCTTCCTCCGAATAACGGCTAGCTGTAGTTATGATTTCTATGCGCTTATTTTGCTTCTTGACCAATGACAGGATGGTGGAGAGAATCTGAAGATCGTACTCCTTGTCTTCATTTCCACCGATAGCCACCAGTAGACCATTTGGCACAATCTGTTGCCGAAATACATGAGAAGATGTGTTAATCACTTTTGAACCTCCAAAGTAAGACTTTTATTGCTAATTATCATTATCTATATTATACGACTATTTTAGCATTGATGAACGTCCGGGACAAATATATCGGTTCGCAAATGCCAACATTGTCGCCGTTCAGCATGTGATGGAGGCCTTCTCTGTCAAAGAAGCATGATGGCTGAGCGGAGGCAGCCACTGCCCAGACCCAGGGATAGGCGGGATTTGCATGGCAGGGCAAATCCCGCAGAGCAGTAAAGAGAGCCAGCAAGAGGCAATGACACTCGGTCACTTCCTCATTACTGGCTCTTGCGTCCATGAGTGTTGGCGGCACAGTTGCCCACCGTTATTGCACCTCAAAACCAATACGGTTACGGTTACTTAGTGTTTTGCGCCAGACGTTCGAGCACTGCCTGTTTTTCTCCGCTTTCAATCCATGCCTTGTCCGGATATCGGCGCAACACCTTCTCCATCACAAAACCGATGAGCAGCAGAGCCATCAACGTTAGGCTGAAGCGGACTAGAGTAAAGGATATCCCGAGAAACTTGGTCTCCACCATAAGTTGAGGTATCTTTAGCGCCGCCCATGCTCCAAGGAATATGGTCATGTTGAAAAAGCTGGCACCTTTTCGTATCAGTGTCGCCGTCATGGGGAACGCTACATATAGCGGACCTGTAGGCAGAGTGCCGAGGGCAAGGGCTATTCCGGCGCCCTTAAGTCCGGAACCACTGCCCAGCCACTTCTGTATCTTGTCTTTGGGGACCCAGACCTCCAGTAATCCCATCAAAATAAAGACTGGAGGCATTATCAGTGCCATCTCTTTGAAATATCCCCAGGTCACCGACGCTGATCGGGCAGCAGCGTCAGGCAGCCAGATTGCCAGTCCGGCAAAGACAAACAGGAGCACAATGGGAGCCGCAAATTTCTTAACCGTGCTCATCACAACAGCACCCCCATAATTCCGGCAATTACCAGAGCAGCGATCAGGCTAAGCGCGTTGCGGAGCAGAGCGAACCTCTTGCCAAGTTCCTTAACCTCCATTGGTGCCGTCACAACACCGACCATGACCAGTGTTGTCACAAATGCGGATATAGTCATGACAGTCGCACCAGAACGCAAGAGAGACCCCGCGAGGGGGAATGCGACCAACGAGGGGATCAGCGTTATGGCTCCGATCACGGAAGCGATAATGGTAGCAGTAAACCCGGCCTCAGCACCCACAAGACGGGTAATAGTCTCAGGCGTCAGGATACCCAGAGTCAGCCCGACGATGCCGAGCACTGTGAGCAGGCTGGGAGCTGACTTGAGCAATGCTTTTCCCGCTACTTTGAAAGCCTTTGCCGTTCTGGCCCTGCTTTTTAGCAGCGAGGCGACAAGGCCTACTCCCAGCAACGCGTAGATCATGATTACCGCAGTCATATTATCGCCTTACTGGTCTTGAACATGAATCTGCACTCCCATGAGCCTCGCACCTGATGTCGTTTCCATGGACAGCATAGCGGGCTCGGCGATGAAAACCTGGTTCTGCGTCATAACCGCTGTCTCGTCATTCTTCCTTATCACTACTTCACCCTGAACGACGTAGAACATGACATAGGAATCCATCTGACATTCCGGGATCTTTCCTCCCGCTTCGAGCACAATAACTCTCGCTTTAAAGAGATCATTCTGATAGAACACGTTGACCTGGCGGTTGTCGTAGCCTTTGGATTGCATGTGCATCAAATCAAAAATCTCCATCTGTATTTTCCCCTTTCACGTCCGGGCCACCAGGTTGCAGTTTATGGTCATATGCGCTAATAAGTGATTCTATTCTTGCCCTTCGCACCTTAAGTATTCTGATCCAGTGGTCCAGCTCGCTCTGGCCCTTCACTGTGATCTCGTACACCCTTCTCTTTGGCCCCTGACCGCCCTCTGCCCATTGAGATGTAACCAGTCCCTCGGTTTCCATCTTTCGTAGCGTACGGTAGAGAGTACTGACATTCAGGTCCTCGACAGCGAACCCGAAATAGGACAGTTGTTCAATAAGGCCGTATCCGTAGCCGATTTCATCATACAGAAGCAATAGCAGGCACACCTCGAGAAATCGTTCCATATGGTGAGGCTTGTTGCTGCAGAAAACTGTCGGTTCTAGTTTCACATTGCACCTCCATCATCACTATATGCATTGCACATATAGTCTATGCGAACCTAGTATACACTCCTTTGTTTGTGTTGTCAACGGGACTATGCCTAACCTGTGTCGGTTCGTGGGTTTCTGTGTCTTCCTGGTGTGCCCTTAGGACATAGGGCCAGAGCATGAAATGAAGAATACAGGACCTGCTCACGCAGATCCTGTATTCTGGTTACTATGAAGTTGGCAAGTACATAGAAGTTGGCAAGTACATAAGGAAACGCAGGCGTGGAATCACATCAATACTTGATCTCTTCCTTGTAGGCTGCAAATGCATCAATCAGCGTTTTAAAATGCTCCTGATCTATTTGCAGACAGTGCTCCTCTTCACTGCCAAATGAGGTTGAAAACTGCAAGTCATCAAAACTCAACCGCTCTGTATCTTTGTAATCTCCAGAGAATACTACCTTCTGTATCCTGCTCCATTGTATTGCTCCCTTACACATCGGGCATGGCTTTGCGGTTGCATACAAAACACAGTCGCTCAGATTTACGGTGTTCAACTGTTCGCATGCTGCACGTATTACAACAATTTCAGCGTGAGCAGTAGGATCCTGTCTGAGTAAAACCTCATTATGGCCCTGTGCAACAACCTCGTTGTTCCTGACTATCAGTGCTCCAAACGGTCCTCCGTGTTTCTTTGATATCCCCAGCAAGGCTTCTTCATAAGCTATCTCCATGAATCTATCCATTACACTAACCCCTCCTCACAATTACGTCTTGATGAGTGGTTTGTCCAGCTAAATTGTACCACATACTTGAACAGGCTCTTTCGCTGAACCCTTTGTGTCTATGCGTCATCTAACGCACCCCGCAGGAGGTGGGAACTAGCAGCTCCCGGCGGCACCCAGACTGGAGCTGGCTCACAACACGGATCGTTTTCTGGCCAAAGCGTAGAGAAAAGGCACCGGAACCAGAACAGAAGCGGCGAAAAGAAGCGCGACGGGAACGGAGTAACGAGCAATCAGCCCCAGAAGAGGTCCACCCACAATTGCACCAAGGGAAAGAACCTGTTCACTTATTGACAGAACGGTAGCCCTGACCTGCGAAGGCATACCTCTGTTCAGCCAGGCTGTCTGCAGTGGCCTGTTAACGGACCTGGCAAGAGACAGAGACAGATAGGAGGCCACGGCAACGACGAAGTTGCCGGCGAGGGCAAAGCAGAGAGTCGCCAAGATAAGGGCAACGTTTACCCAGACCAGGAGCCCCCCCACCGCCCTTTCGTCTGACTTAGCGAGTCTTCCGGTGAGGAACTGGATTACTCCTACTTGGAGCACCATGGTCGTTGCGCTGATTGCTCCTACCCATGTCGTAATGCTGGTTGCAGCGGCCTCGGGGAAGACGGACAGAGTATGAATCTGCCACAGCAAGTCGACACCTTCACCGAAGAAGCCATAAAACAAGCGGATAATCAGCAACACACCCACTGCGCGCTTAAATGTGATCTCTTTCAAGCCCATGTGTAGCGTGTCAACCATGGATTGCCATGTGCTACGCCCTGCTTTCGGCGTAGGACTGAAATGGTCTTCCGGCATTAGCAGGGCCAATACCACTGCAAGACAAGCTAGAATCGCTCCTCCTGTGATCAAAGGGAATGCCAGGCCAAAACTGGCCACGACTACGCTCAGGCCTATTCCGAGCAATCCGCCTAATTGGCCTATCTGAGAACCCCGCAGGTAGACTATCTTCATCTTCTCCTCGCCCAGTTCATCTGCAATCCACGCTGCCTCCGCGCCACTGATGAAGGTGTAACCTACTCCCCAGATGACCCGTGCCACAGCAATGACCGCAAAATAGGGCATCGTTCCTTCCAGTGCGAAGGCCGAGCCGAGCAAGGCCATGCCAATAACAACAGAAACTTTACGGCTGTAGACATCTGCCACGATACCGGTAGGAATTTCGCAGAGAAAAACAGTCGCCTCGACACAGGTGCTGAGAAGCAAGACTTGAAGTGGGTCAAGACCCACAATCTTTACGAGATAGAGTGTACTTATAGTATAGAAAAAGGACATCGCCAGCGCGGATACACCCTTCATCAGCAGGTAAGTGGGGTATGCTTTCATATGTCGCATGAAGGCCCAGCTCCTTAGATCTCATTGCTTCCATTTCGATCATACTACTCGACAGACAACTTTTCGATTGACATTAACAACAGGTATCGCAACTTCTCCAGAGACAGATCCCAGGGGCAGTGATGCCATGCATCAAGGAAAGCAAAACGAGAAGAGTGACGCAGTAGCATCACTCTTCTCGCCCATCACATATTCTATTCCGTTATGATCTCCGGTCCATCGTACCACTTTGGTGTCCTATAATGTTCAGCCATTTTGGGACGATATTTAGCCATTTGCTCACTCAAGAATCCCACTGGCGGAGCAACTTCCTTACCCTCCGGAACAAAGAATTTGCCGTTCTTGGGATCATATTCATACTTGCCTGCCATGCTGAAGAAGAACGGCAAGTAAGACTCATACTGGGCTTCCCCGTTTTCATCCAGTATCAGATTCTTACCATCATTCTTGTAGTTGTAGAAATGCTCTTCCTGCATCTTTCTGAAATCCGCTTTGATCTCAGTTACTTTATCAGGATTAGTCAACAATTCTATAGCACTTGCTGCCATTGCCTGGGCTCCCGCTATCAAGCCTTTGTGCGCAACGGTAGAACCCGTTACCGCTGTAGTCGTCCAGTGATGGCCTATAGCTCCCGGGGCAGAAGCTGGGAATCTGACGCTGGTGAGAGGCACCACTAAAGAAACCTCGCCGATGTCAGAAGACCCTCCGCCTACAAATACATCAGGAGAACCCTTTGGCTTGTCTTCGATTGCCGAATCATCGGGTAGACCTTTTTCTTCTGCGCCGACAGATTTCTGAAGTTCCTTGATGAACTTCTGTTCCTCCTCAGTCCACTCAGGCATGCCAACCTTTTTGATGTTCTGTTGAACCATCTCTGCCAGAGTTTTGTTGCGATAGCATTGATGGATTGCGGTATAGGGGGTGATCTCCATTTGAGTATCTGTGGCCAGGGCTGCGGCTTTTGCGCAGTTCAGCACTCTTTCGAAGTCGGACTTAATCAGCTTGTCCGAGTTTCTTACGTAATACCATGTAGTTGCCCTGTCCGGCACTACGTTAGGGCCTTCTCCACCCTCGGTCATTACATAATGCAATCTGGATGTGTAGTGCAAATGCTCCCGCAGGAATTCGGTACTCACGTTCATGATCTGAGCAGCATCTAGCGCAGACCTCCCAAGCCAGGGGGCACCGGCAGAATGAGCCGTTTTACCGCGGAAGGTAACGGAGAAGGACCAGTTGGTATTACTGGCTACTCCGTAGGATGCAACGAAGTCATCTCCACCATGGTTGTCAATCACAACATCCACACCATCGAATAAGCCGGCATAAACCATGAAGGGACGACTAATGACGGTTTCTTCAGCAGGACTGCCAAACATCTTAATGGTCCCGGTAAAACCACCGCCTTCCATGGCTTTCTTAACCGCGACAACCGTACCGGCTGCGGCAGTACCCATAGAATTATGAGTACATGCATGACCTGGCGCCACAGCTCCTTTTATTTCGGTTATGGGTGCGCAACCAGGGTTACCTGCCTCCTGGGATAGCATTGGTAGTGCATCTAACTCGCCTAATACGCCAATAGTTGGTCCAGGGCCATTGGAAAAAGTGGCAACAAATGCGGTTGGCATCCCTGCTACCCCTCTTTCAACTTCAAATCCTTCTTTCTCAAGGTAGTTAATGAGTAGGTTTGCGGTATTGTATTCCTCTAACCCCAATTCCGCATAGGACCAAATTGCATCGTTAATCTCCGCCAATATTTCCCGCGTCCCACTCTCTTGCAGAAAATCAATGGCAATCTGCTGGTTCTTGTCAAATGCTTCTTTGCTCAACACTTTCTCCTCCTTCATTTGTGCCCAAGTATAACCCCGTCACTTGCTACGTTTGTCTAAGCATATTACTCTGAGCATATCATTATAGGCTCTGATGTTCTACAGTTGAGCGGTATAGTTGTGCAAAAACAGGGTAGCAATGCTCACGGATTACTCCTGTCAAACCGTTACAAGGTGGCCTAAGATTTAACTCAAATCGTGGAGTCCGCCAACCCATTTTCCACGCACGGTCAGCAGTTCCTGACA
>DDWC01000182.1 GCA_002345475.1 Firmicutes bacterium UBA2296 | reverse complement strand
TAGTCATGATTAAGAGAGGAAAACTCCTCCGCCGACTGCAGATTGTTCTTAGCCAGACTGATGCGGCTAAGCATCATTCCGGGCGTAAAGCGGGCTTCATCGATGTTAAGGTCACGCAGGCATCTTTTGACCAGAGATTGCTGATCTGCGGCATCATAGACCACGAAGTTGCGGCTGACCCCAAGCCTTTCTATGTCACGCCTCAGCATCCGCACACACATGGCATGAAAGGTCGAAACCCACATGTGTTCATTTGCACCTGGGAGCAAGGTGGCCAGGCGCGCTTTCATCTCTCTGGCTGCCTTATTTGTGAAGGTAATCGCCAGAATAGAGTACGGGCTCACTCGCTGATGTTGCACCAGATGCGCGATGCGGTGTGTCAGAACCCTGGTCTTGCCGCTGCCGGCACCCGCCAGTATTAGCATAGGGCCGCCGGGATAAGCCACGGCCTCCCTTTGTACGGGGTTGAGCCCCTTGAGAAAGTCCACATTACCACTCCTTCGTCATTTAAGCGGGGGGTTATCGCCGTCCCTCAGAAAACTGCTGAGCAAGGTTGCCAGATCCTCGAGATCAAACGGCTTATTAAGGCGAAACACCAGACCCATTTCTTCGCCAGAAGAGTGGACCTCTGTGTCCTGGTAGGCAGTCAGGATAATCACCGGCATCATCATCTGGCGGCGGCGCATCTCGCGGAGCGTGTCTGTGCCGGAAATACCTGGCATCTTTACGTCAAGCAGAACAACATCAGGGCAGATCTGGTTGAGTAACTCCAGCGCACGACTGCCATCCCCCGCTTCGTAACAGGTGACTCCCAGCCCAGTCATAAACTCTCGCAATAAGGCTCTGATACCAGGTTGATCGTCAACAATTAACGCGATTCTGTCTGTCAACGTTCCCGCCTCCAATTTGTCACGCCTCGCCCCACAAACCGAGCCTGGTTATCAGTTCCTGGGCCTCCGCATGTTCCACGCCCAGCATATTGATGTGGCCCATCTTGCGGCCCGCCCTGATCTGTCGTTTGCCGTAGAGATGCACTTTCCACTGGGGAGGCAGTCTGGAGTATGACGCAAGCAGACCCTCCATATGTTCACCCAGAACATTGACCATGACGGTGGGAGTGTTTATCTCGGTGGAACAAAGAGGAAGACCGCACACTGCCCTGAGGTGCTGTTCAAACTGGCTGCAGTCACAAGCATCCAGGGTGTAGTGCCCTGAGTTGTGGGGGCGTGGCGCCAGTTCATTAACCAGCAGAGAGCCATCGGCAAGCAGAAACAACTCGATGGCCAGCAAACCAATCAGACTAAAGTGACGGGCCAGTGCCAGAGCAATCTGTCGCGCCGCCTCTGCCACCTGTTCGTCAACGACACCGGGCGCGACTGTCATGTGCAGGATATTATTGCGGTGTATGTTTTCTACCACAGGGAACGAACGGACCTCACCGGCTCCGTTCCGTGCCACAATGATTGACAACTCTTTGACGTAAGGGATGAATTTCTCCAGCACATACTGGCGGTCCCTTTCCAGCGGCAGCCTGATTCCTGCCACGTCTTCTGCTGAGCGGAGCACCCACTGGCCTTTCCCGTCATAACCACCGTCAGCGGTCTTAAGAACAGCGGGCAGGCCTAACTCCTCCACCGCACGCAGCAAATCCTCGGTATCCGCTACCACCCTGTAAGGGGCGACAGGCACCCCTGCACTGGCCAGGGCGCTCTTCTCGCGTATTCTATTCTTGGTGTGGTATAGCAACTCATAGCCCTGGGGGAGGTAAGACTCCTCTTGTAGAACTTTGGCCAAGTCCGCACTGACATTTTCAAATTCATAGGTTATGACGTCGCTGACTGCAGCCAGCGCACTGGCCCCCGCAAGAGAGTCAAAGGGGAAGTGCAGAAATGGGCGCGAGACTGAAGCCGCTGGACAATCCGCGTCGGGATCGAGGCTGGCCACTCGGTATCCCATAGACCGCGCTTTTAGCGCCAGCATCATACCTAGCTGTCCGCCACCCAGTATACCTATCGTGGAGTCAGGCAGGATTACTTTGTGGTTAGACATTTTCATCTAAATCCGCCTCAGAAACCACCTTCCTGCGGCTTTCCTCACGGCGTTGTGAAAGTCTGGAGAACAGACCTGCGTCATGAGTGGCAAGAATCCTCGCCGCCAGCAGGCCCGCATTGGTGGCACCGGCTCGTCCAATGGCCACCGTAGCCACGGGAACCCCCGCCGGCATTTGTACTATGGATAGCAATGAATCCATGCCGCTAAGTGCTCTGCTTTGCACAGGTACTCCTATGACTGGAACATCGGTCATAGCAGCAACCATGCCCGGAAGATGAGCCGCCCCACCTGCACCGGCTATGATGACTCTGATGCCGCGCTCTGCCGCGGACTCGGCGTAATCTACCATCTCCCGAGGGGTACGATGGGCGGAAACAACCCTTTTCTCATAACTGATCTCCAGTTCTCCGAGCACCACGCAAGCCTCACGCATCGTTTCCCAATCGGATTTACTGCCCATAATGACTCCAACAACAGGTCTGCTCAACTTACTCATCCCCCGTCACCAATTTTGCCCCCATAATCCCCGCCTGCTCTCGCCTCCAGGAATCGTAGATTGTCTCCTGCAGGGCGATGCGTTTGGCCAGCTCTTCTCGCGATTCCGCGAAGTTCAAGGATTGACTGGCCTCTTCCAGCCAGGCTGCATCGCCGTAGTATCTGTCGATGGTCTCCAGCTGATTGCGCCCTTCCTGAACCGACCACCTGATGGCAGTCCACAGCGCTACTACCCCGAAGTGGTCCAGTATATCCGCGTCCTGCACCAACAGGGTCTCGTAACGGAGTTCGGGGACTTCCCGTCCTCGCAGCCACGAGCTGCGGGGACGCATGTAGTGGTTGGCCACAGCGTTGCAGATCCCTTCCCGCTGTTTTTCTGCAATCATGTGCATGGCCTCACGGCAGATCATCTCTGCGCCTCGCGGGCCATGATCCGGTCCCCTGTAGCCCGCCTTGCCCACATCATGCAAAAACGCCCCGAGAAAAAGCGTTTGCTGATCGTACTCCTCTGATCTGGACTCCGCCAGCATCCTGGCAATGTCCGCTACCCGCAGTCCATGAAAATAGCGGAACCCACATTCCAGTGGGCTCTCGTCTGACCAACGCATTTTGGCCTCAGCCCAGGCCATGATGTCCTCAATTCTCATACATGACTCCTCAGTGTATAATCAGTCTATGAAATATTATACCGTAAACAACGCGGGAGGTGCCATCCACGTGAAAGTAGTAGACAACAGGGGGCTATCTTGTCCCCAGCCTGTGATAAATACCAAACGGGCTCTCGAATCTCTGTCAGTCGAAGATGCCGGGCTTATCTCCATTGTCGATAATCTGGTGGCGAGAGAAAATGTTATGAAGTTTGCCCGCAGCCAGGGATACCTGGCGGAGTCCACTGAAGACGCGGGGGTCTATCGTGTGACCATCAGCAAAGACGGCGTTGGCGGGAGGCTTCCTGAGGAGACTCTGGCTACCCCCCGCACTAACCCCTCCGGGACAACCCTCTACCTGATTGGCTCGGATGAGTTTGGCCGGGGAGAACATGTCCTGGGTATTGCCTTGATGAAGACGTTCCTCTTCTCACTGGCTGAAGAAGGCAATCAGATGAACTCTCTGATTTTTGTCAACTCCGGAGTCAGACTGGCTTGTGAGGGATCGGCTGTTTTGCCTAGCCTGAAAAGGCTATGTGAGCTGGGCTGGACGCTTAAGTCCTGCGGAACTTGCCTGGACTTCTACGGCCTCAAGGAAGAGCTTGAGATTGGTGAGATAACAAATATGTACTCCATTGTTGAAGAGATAACTGCGAGCACTAAAGTGATTACTCTATAAAATATCTAACCCCTCACAGCGAGACAGCTGCGAGGGGTTATTCTCTGTAATGCCGATTACGGCCTCCATTGGTACTCTCCGCTGAAGACTTCCACAGCCGGTCCAAACATTGTGATACTCCTCCCGGGTTTCCAGGATATCTCCAGCTGTCCGCCCGGCAGATCAACTACAACGTCGTTAGCTGCCCGGCCATGGAGTATAGCGGCCACAGCCACGGCGCAAGCCCCTGTGCCACAAGCCATTGTCGCACCGGCGCCGCGCTCCCACACTCGCACCACAAAGCGGTTTTCATCCTTCTGCAGTACAAAGTTCACATTGGCTCCCGCTGGAAATATGGGGTGCTCCTCAAGAGCTCTTCCCTCCCCGACGATATCTACGGCCGACAGATTCTCCACGAAGATCACTATGTGAGGCACGCCCACTCTGACCAGGGAAACATCATACGTACCGTATGGGGTAGTGACTGACTGGCCCAGTATTGGTCCCGGGCTATCAAGCGTTGCGGGGAAATCCTTTGGGCTGAGCAGCGGATGACCCATGTCTACCGAGACCATGCTGCCCTGCTCGTCTGAACTGATGATATGCGCCAGTTGCACACCCGAGAGGGTTTCAATGGATACGACAGGGCCCGGGCTGTATTGACTGCGGTGAGCGAAGTGAGCCACACAACGCAGGGCATTGCCACAGGACTCCGCTTCTCTGCCATCAGAGTTTATTATGGTCATGCGGCAGTCTGCCCGCTGGGAAGGTCCCACAATCACAAGGCCGTCGGCACCTACGCCATGATGCCGGTCACATATCCTGCGGGCAAACTCACCAAGGGAGATCCCCAGGCCCGTGGGTAGGGCCTCGGTGACAATGAAGTCATTGCCGAGGCCGTGCATCTTCTTGAATCGCATCAGCTAATCACACTTCCTTCGGCGCCGACCAATGTCGCGACGATAATGCATGCCAGAGAAATTGATCATCGCTATTCCTTCATATGCTGCAGTAGCCGCTTGCTCAGTGTCTTTTCCCAGGCCCACAACGTTGATGACCCTGCCGCCGGAAGTCACCAGCTTGCCTTCAGCGATGGCTGTCCCGGCGTGAAAAACCAGCTTACCCAGAGCCCTGGCTTCATTCACACCCGAAATCACTTCACCCCGGGACGACTTACGGGGATACTCTCCGCCACAGGCTACGACACAGACTGCCGCATCTGGCACAAAACTCGGCGCGTCATATGGCAAGATGCCTGCAGCGGCTCCCTTTAGGTAGGGAACCAGGTCACAGTCCAGACGGGGCAGGATCACCTGCGTTTCGGGGTCCCCAAAACGACAGTTGTATTCCAGCACCTTGAGACCCTGTTCTGTGAGCATCAGGCCGACAAAGATGACACCCCGGTAAGAGATGCTGTCTGCGCGAAGGCCCGCCATGGTCTGGTCGACAATGCCGCGAGCTTGCGCTTCCATATTGGCAGGCAAGTCCCAAAGCGGTGAAAATGTACCCATACCTCCCGTGTTCGGACCGGTATCACCATCGTGGAGCTGCTTGTGGTCTTCGGCCAGTTCCAGGAGATGATAGTTCGTCCCGTCCGTTACAAAATGCAAGGATATCTCCCTGCCAACCAGGTACTCTTCGATAACAGCGGGTTTGTCAAGGGGCAGGGTTTCACGGGCCTCGGTGACATCGGCATCAGAAAGGCAGACCACGACTCCCTTGCCTGCCGCCAACCCATCGGTCTTGATGACATAAGGGAGCTGTCGGACATCTGTGTCTTCAGCAAAGAAGTCGCCAAGTCGATCAAACTGCCGGGAATCAGCGGTGGGGATATCGTGACGCTTCATAAACTCTTTGGCGTATCCCTTGCTCCACTCCAGACGACATGCCTGTTTGTCGGGCCCAAAGACAAGGCAATTCGCGCTCCTGGCTCGGATCAGATCTGCGACTCCCTCCGCCAGCGGAACCTCGGGCCCCACCACCAGGAGTTCTATATCCTGCTCCTGCACCAGTCTCAGCACCGCATCAGGAGACAGATCACATGGCAGGTTTTGGACCCGCTCGGC